>JAADIB010000136.1 GCA_013151565.1 Chlorobiota bacterium | reverse complement strand
TATCCTTCATCACCAAGTTTTGTGTCTGCATCGCTCGTAGTAAACAATATTGCTCCATCAATATTACTTTTCGTATCGTAGTCTTCAATTGTTAAGTCGTACCCGATTACAGTTTTAATTCTATCAGCAAAATACTTCGCTACATCTTTCGCTTCTTTATTATTTGTTTCTACAAATATTTTAGTATCCTGTTGAATAGTAAACGAACCATTTCCAGCTTCGACTTTAAGTGGTTTTGGGATAATATTAATTGAATTTTTGTTTACATTACTTTGGTCCGTGCAGCTAGTAATTATGATTAAAAAAGTGACTAATATTAAATTCAATAATTTTATAATGTGCTTTCTGACTTTCATTATTTATGATCCTTGTTTATAATTTTAATGTTCATTTAATCGATTCGTGTTTACTTCTTCAGCCTTGGGAAGATTGTCATACCATGTAAATTTCAAAACAACAATTGAAATCAGCAGAACAATAAACCAGAGCATCGATTTTCCATACCAGTGTCCTACAAGAAAAACGGGTGATAGATAGAGTCCGGTAATCATGCTAATGCCAAGAAATACATTCAACAGAGCTATCCAGCCGCTTTCACCTTTTTCTGAAAGTTCTGTAAGCAGTAACCCAGATTGTTGTTTGATCGGTTTCCATAAACCAAATGGACGCACTGTAACATAAAAATCTATTAGACGTTC
Organism: Chlorobiota bacterium; assembly: GCA_013151565.1. Taxonomy (GTDB): domain Bacteria; phylum Bacteroidota; class Ignavibacteria; order Ignavibacteriales; family Melioribacteraceae; genus SZUA-22. Next base: position 17,625 of record JAADIB010000136.1, on the reverse strand, counting down.
TTTGCTAACTTGTTCGGTTTTTAAAGAAACAATAACACTCATTGCTAATGAGAAGAAACCTATTAATGGAAATAAATAATAGACCGGTATTTCCGGGAAAAATAGTGCCGCTAAAGAAAGGAGCATTCCTCCAAGCGTGCCAATAGAATAACCCCATCCGTTAAGACGCCACCAATACCAGCGCAATACATTAGGGACAACCACTCCAGCACCAAGCGCCATCATTATCCAACTCCATATTTGTGCAATTGATGTTGCATTAAATCCAATAGCAATACCTATAAGGACTACAAACAATGAAGCAAGTTTACTGATCCATATAGTTTCTTTACCTGATGCTTTGCTTCCAAAATACGGCTGCCACATATCACGTACAATAAATGAAGCACCGCTGTTAACAATTGAACTAAATGTTGACATAAATGCCGCTATGAATCCAGCAATTACAAGTCCCCTAATTCCTGCTGGTAAAAATTGTAGAAGTACGATTGGCATCACCTTTTCTGAATCTGTAACACCAGTAATACCGACAAGCGCTAATAACGCTATGCCAACTGTCATAGCCCAGCGCACAATTAGGAAAAAACTCCATGCCGCACCAATTTTTGCTGCATCACGAGGATCACGGGCAGCTAAGAATCTCTGGAAATCATACATTTGAGCAGGACCTCCGGCATTAAGTAAAAATCCTTTTAATACCCATACAATAACTAGAGCACCAAACAATTCGAATTGGGCATTCTCAGTTCCGGCAAAAGACTCGATTCGCCATGGTATACTTAGTGATGTCCAATCTTCAGGAAGTTTGCCGAGTAATTCCGGCGTTAATATTGACCATGCCAGATATGCGATAAATATTGAGCCTACAGTTAAAATAATCGTTTGGAAAACATCTGTCACAATTACACTATAAAGTCCACCAAGAATTACATATAAAGTTGTGATACCGATAACCATTATAGCAAGAATATCAGCCTGGTGCATTATCACAAAATCACTCAGAGAAGGAGATGAGATCATTGCGGATAACGGCTCAAGCGATATATAAACAGCAGCGAATTTCCCAATGCCCTGGTAGGCATATCCAATGAAACTGGCTAAAGTAAGCACAGCCATCAACGCGTAAGTTGTTCTTGCTAGGCGACCTCCTTTATCATCACCGAATCGTGTTCGCATCCACTCGGCTGCAGTCATTACGTTTGATCGACGAACCCATTTTCCCATGTAGGCCATAAAGAATGCGCCCATGTAAACTCCCCACATCCAATGATGCCACATCGATTTCATCCCCAGCACAAACAATATTGAGACAATCCACATAGTTCCTGTAATATCAAAAGTGGATACTGAGCCGGACATAGCCAGTGGAAGCCAGTGCATTTTTTTACCAGCAAGGAAATAGGAATCCAAATTTTTGGAGGCTCGCTTCTGATACCAGAAACCAAGACTTATTACAACTATGAAGTAGAGCGATATTATACTATAGTCGATTGTAACCATAATTTTCTATTTTGTTTAGTAATCCTTTTTACCTCAATACTACCCTTTCTAATTCTTCTAAAGATTTTCCTTTTGTCTCTACAAGAAATTTTCTAAAGAAAAACAGACTAACAATAGTTGCAATTGTATAAAATCCAAAAATGTAGCCAACTCCGAATGCACTAACTGCTATTGGAAATAAGAAAGCGGTTAACGCATTAAAAACCCAGTGCGAAAAAGAACCAATTGCCGAAGCGCGGGCACGAATATTATTAGGAAACATTTCTGCTAAAATTACCCAAATCACTAATCCTTGTGAAGAAGCAAAGAATGCTACGAACCCAATCAAGTAAATAAGTACGAAGTAACCGTCAAAGTCCTGATTCAAAAAAGTATAAGCAAAAAGACCAAGAAATATTGGCATTCCAGCAGCACCTAAAATTAATAAAAACTTCCTACCTAGTTTATCTATGAGCGACATTCCAATTAATGTAAAAATTAAATTTGTTGCACCTACTATTACAGTTTGCATTAGTGCTGCCTCATTGCTAAAACCTGCTGATTTAAATATTGTCGGTGTATAGTAAAAAATAATGTTGATCCCGGTAAGTTGGTTAAACATCCCCAAGGCAATTCCTATTAGCACCAATCTTCTATATGGTTTTTTAAATAAAACCACACCCTTACTAAAAATCTCTTTATTGATAGATTGAGAGATATCATTCATAATCTGATCGACATCAGCATCATGATTTATTGATTGAATCACTGATCTTGCTTCATCAATACGGTCAACCTTAACCAACCACCGAGGACTACGGCTAACAAAAAAGAGTAAAACAAAAAAGGCAAGTGCCGGAATACCTTCAGCTAAAAACATCCAACGCCAATTGCTATCGCCTATTCCTACCAGCAAATAATTAGAAAAGAAAGCGGTTAGGGCACCTGTAACAATAGCCAACTGCGTGATAGCCACTAATCGTCCCCGTATCTTTGCTGGTGAAATCTCTGAAATATACATGGGTGCTATAACTGAAGCTCCGCCAACAGCTACACCGCCTATGAACCTGAAAATAACAAAAACAGTTAAACTATTTGCTGCTCCGGTTCCAATAGCCGAAATAAGAAAAAGAGATCCCGTAACCTTCAGCATTGTTCTTCTACCATAAATGTCTGCGGGCTTCCCCACTAAAAGTGCACCTACAACACAACCCACTAATGCAGAGCTAACTGCATAACCAAGTAATGTATCACTTAATTGAAAATACTCGGTAATGAATGGAATTGTACCGGCAATAACCGACATATCAAAACCGAACAAAAATCCACCAAGCGCTGCAACAAAACTGTATAAGTAGATTTTTTTTATCATAATCTTTACTTCCAATTAATTGTTATAATTCATAAATATTTCGTACATAGCTTTTATATTTTCCAATGGAATATCCGGTCCAATCTCACCGCAGGCAATAATGCCTCCATCAGGTGTTCCTAAAGAATTGAATACGTCGTGTATATGATCTTTAACTTCTTCGGGAGTTCCAAAAGGCATTACACTTTGTCGATTGAGATCGGTTCGGAAACATATCTTACCTGCAAATTCTTTTTTTAACACATCAAGCCCCACTACCGAAGCTTGACAATTTAACACGTCAACACCAATATCAATTAAATCGGGAATGATTTCTTTTATCTGACCATCGGAATGAAAGTGTACGTCTAATCCCGCGGATTTTACTTTATCAAACATTTTTTTGTAAGCGGGCTTGAAAAACTCACGCCACTGTTGTGGTGAAATGATGAGTGCATTTTGTGCACCCCAGTCATCGGCAAAGTGCAGCCCGTCGTATTCATGGGCCAACCATTTGTCGATATAGTTTAAATTAAATTCTAACATATCCTCAATAAGTCGGAAGACTTCTTTTGACTGATAGACAATATCCATAAGCAAGTCTTCCATACCTCTTAACTGCTGCATTTGTTCAAAAAATGTGATCCAGCCGCCCCTAGCATAATAATCCTCGCTAATTCCGGCCATATGTCCGCTGTACTGACGTGCTTTTGGAGGCCCTGCACCAAAGTCCGGCCATTTATAATCGTCAAATTTGTCCCAGTCGGCAAAAGGATATTCAACCGGAATACCGCAAATACCTTCCATTTCAACATTCCACAGGGTTCCAAAATCATCGTAATTTTTTCCTGCTTTATAAATCGGCGAATAATCTTCCCTTTTCAAATCAGGCAGAAATTCCCAACCAAAATCTTCATGCACATTCGCCAGAATATCATTCAATGCTTCGCCATATTTCAACTGGGCTGCAGGAAGAATGGCATGTGATATGGGTACCCTGTCAGGGTTTTGAAATTTAATGGTTTTTTTAACTCGTTCTCTACTTTTCATTAATCAACCTTTAGTTTAAATGTTTCTATTGCATTATGACCAATACGGAATTTTAATTGCCCATTTTCTAATTTTACATCTTCCTCATCCTCCTCAATAATATTCGTGTGTATTGCAGATGTTAAAGACTTAAAGAAAGTAATTGTAACATCTGTGTCCTTACCGTCGGTTTCATAACAGCGTAGTACTATACCTTTTCCATCTTCCGATTTTTTTAGGATCGACACAAGCACATTAGGTTCAGAAACCTCAACAAAAGATTGTGTATCGGGAAGCCAGCCATCCTTCTTTTCTCCTATTTTTACGATGAAGGGAGTGTTATGTTCCCAGCCGAATTTGACAGCGTTATGAGGAACTAGAGAATTTTTATGTGTGCTAATAGAAAAACGATAAGGATGTGTGCCTTTTTGAGTGAAATACAGGTTCTCATCGCCACAACTGAAAACACTTCGAAGCAGAATCGGCTGGATCACAAAATCTGTCTGCAGAAGTAAAGGGTCGCGCATATCAATTCGTTCATATGTTTTGTATGACTGAGCGCCGTCGTCGAACATGGAAAATTGAACATTAGGCAAACTCCCTTTTATAATGCGAGCATCATGAAAACGTTGATCAAGCCTATCCTTTGTATCAAAAGGAGTTACCTCAGTGGCTAAGGTTACACCCATTTTATCGTTTGAAAGATCGATCCAGTTATTCGTACCCCGTATAGTTGGATGAGCAGCCATAGAATTAGGATTCTCTTTACCATACTCAACCATGCCAAATGGAACTTCGTACGTAAGACGAGGCTGCTCCATTTTAAATGGAAACACGGCATTGATCTGTATAGCTTTGGTTCCATCCCAAGTAAGTTCAGTCTTCATGTCAATCCGAGGAAGTGATGAATATAAAGTGATTTCCTGGGTTCTTCCGGATCCCATAATTGAACCCTTTACCAGAATCTTAGCCCGCAGCGGACCCGATTCTACTAGAGTAACTGAAGTGGGTTTTTCTGACATCCGCCACCATCTATCCGTGAATTCCTCTGCCTCATCAACACCAAAGTTTTCAAGAGCAACTAATTCGTTTCCTTGATATTTATTTGCATCAAGAATCTCAGAATTGTTCACTTTATCAAAAATGCTTATGATCCCGCCGGTTTGATCATCAATCTTGACTTTAAAAAATTGATTTTCTAATGTGTTCGCACTAGCAAATAGCGAAGTCTTTGTTTTATTCTTCCCAGGGACGAGATAATATGTTGCATAACCGAGTGCCGGAACTTCTGCTTCGAAAATGATCTCCGCACGTGATATGCTTCCATCGGGATTAACCGCCTGTACTTCAATTTGGACTGGAACTTCTTTGCCTGAACTATCAAGCAGATGTAAATTCAGAATCCCTTGTTTTTTTAAAACAATTACATGATCAACAATATCTGTTCGTTTCCATGTTAGACTATTAAAAACGACAAGCGGAATTCCTGAATCCTGGAAGTGAATGTTTGAAACAAGTGTATCAAGAGTGGAAGTAACAATGTCATTTGCTTGACGAAAAGTTGCGCGTGATCTCGCCAGCTTAATTGCGTCACTAATATCTCCGTCTTTTCCGCCCCAGTTATGCTCATGTACCCATAATTTACCCTTCCATGCATTATTAATGGCTAAACTGGGATAGTCATAATCAGAAAACAATACATCGTTAATTGCGGCAAACTTTTCCGCTGTAGTTAAAAAATATTCGGCATGTCTGCTGAGCATAAAAGCATCATTTTCCACAGATTGCGTTCCATCCCACCAGGAGGGCAATTCACCGAGGATAGTCTGAACTTCTCCCTCTCCTCTCTGGAGCGCCTTATCAACAGCTTCAAAATATTCTACGGTGGAAGCGATCTTTAATTTAGGTGCGCCATACTTTTCATTCCAGAGCTTAGCATTTATAGCTACTCTTGCATCGGGAATTGAAACATCGGAGCCGTCAGCCATTAATACAACCGGCGGTAATTTCCACTTTATAATTTGTGCTGCTTCCGACTCAATAAACTGCTGCATCTTGGGTTCCGCATCATAAAAGTCACGTCTTAACCTAGCGCCAGTACCGTATCCCTCTGGGCTGTGCGTAACCATAATTGTAGAACCATCCGGTGACTGCCACCGAAAAATAGCAGGACCAACGTAACCGGTCACATTCAAATTATTTTCGTACCTCAGTAGAACTTTCCAAATAATGAAATTTTTAATTCCGGCTTTTGAAAGGATTTGCGGCATCTGTAATGTATGACCAGGTATATCAACATTCCATGCCATTTCCGTATTTATCCCAAAGGTGTTCTTCAGCCAAAGTTTACCAAAGTATAAATTTCTAATAATACCTTCCCCGCCCAACAGTGTTTCACTGGTACCTAAATAGAATCCACCACATTCTAAAGTATTCTTATGCAGTAAATCTTTTACTTCCTCGAAACGTTCGGGATAACGACGTAAAAATTCCCTTAGCACAAAAACGTCTTCCTCGGAAAATTTGAAGTCGGGCAAATCTGCAAGAATATTAATTGATTCGTGAATAGCCTGAACGTTAAGATTAGTGCTTACTTCCGGCGTGGCAGGCCATGATAGATCTGCATGAGAATGAGGAACGATATAAATCTGGAAGTTATCATAATCGGGAAGAATTGTCCGCTTCCCTTTTACGTTAAAGACTTTCTCTCCCTTTGCCGTTGAAACTTTAACATCGGCTGTTATTGTGTTTTCTTGTTTGGATATTTCCATTTCCGAATTAACGGTCAGACGAACCGATTTACCTGGTTCAATACTGGTATAAACCGAATGACCTTTTTTCCTTTCACCATTCTGCAGAACATCAAAGTACACTGGTCCAACAGGCGTATCTGCCGCATTGAAAGCCAATACCGTAAAAATATCCGACATCGTTGTTTCGGAAACTTTTTTTGAAATAGGAGAAACAACCGGTTTTAAAATGAAAATACTTTCATCAACAGAAATCATTTTTTCAAAGCGGGCATATAACCACCAATTTCCTCCTTCTTGATCCACTTTAGCCAATAGAAGGTTTTTCCCCTTGTTCAATAGTACAGGGATCAAGTCGGCATCCGGACCGCTTGCTCGCGGTTCCGTATAATAGAAAATTGGTTTACCATTCAGCCAAATCTTCAACCGATCATTACTTCCGGTTTTTAATAACGCCGGGGTTTTCTTATCGCATTCTATAATGGCTGCGGCATAAGCAACATTCTTATCATTTGGAAAATAACTTGCACGAAAATCTAATCTGCCGGATTCATCTGCTTTGATTTTCTTCCAAGAAACTTTTCCATCCGGAACTGAAGAACTTGAATGCTGTAATAAGGGTGAGGGATTGATGCCGGTTTCACCGCCATGCTCAATAAGGAAATCCGTGTTTATACTATTACTGCCTTCATTTGGAAACGGACCGCAGACAAGCCAATCAATAATAAATGTGTCGGATTTGAAATGGAAATTGTTGTCATCCTCAGCATATATGGGAGTAAAGAACATGAGCACCAAATAAACGACAATAAAGATTTTTGAAACTCGGAGAAAATATTCCATAGACTTCTTTTTTCTCTGAGCAACTTGGATTTCAGCATCTGCTTTGCTATCCCATTTTAATGAACTGCAATTGGTATTTTTATTTATCATAATTATCTCCCGATTATTTAAATATTTATTTGCAATATCTTATTTGACCAACTTTTCATTTATAATTCATTTACTTCTTCCCGTATGTGACTCCTTTCCAATCATCTGTTCGGAATGGTGATGCGGGTAAATCCGCTCCGTTGTATAAATTACACACCGGATTAGCTGCCCAAGCATACCTTACAGCCACAGGGTTTTTAATTTTAGAACTCCACACAATTACTTCGTCACCCTTTATGTTTGCGTTTGCCCATACGAATTTTTTATCCGATCCGGCAATTGCAAAACCTTTAAGTTGTTTGCCATCCTTTATTTTCAAACCTCCGTCGGCATTGGTAAATTTCAAACGTATCTTATCCCCATCTATTTTCATCGTTTTATACATTGGTCCGGAATATGGAATATCCTTTCCATAAGTTTTTGCTAAAGCATTTAGAGCTAAACGTCTTCCAACTTCCTGTTTATTTTTCGGATGAATATCTTTAGCTTCCCCGATATCAATTGTAACTGCCATGCCGGTATTCGGTAATTCCAGAGCCATTGTCTGTGCTTCGCGAAGTTCCGCCCATGCATCATCTGCTGGTTGTGGTTTAACTTTCATATAGTTTGCAAGTTGTACAAAATAGAATGGAAAGTTCCCTTCATCCCAAACATTGCGCCAGTCTTGAATCATTGCACTGAATAACTTTCTATATTGATACGCCCTTTCCACATTCGATTCACCTTGATACCATATTGCGCCCCTTATTCCGTATGGTAATAATGGATTTATCATTCCATTAAATAACACGGTAGGACGATTAACGCCTGCATTTTGATCTTGTTTCTCCGGCAATTTATGTACATCTATTTTAATTGGATCAATTTTGTATTTCCAATTTCCAACCAGAGAAATGGACTCCTTCTTTGATGATAATTTCATCTTTCTGGTTGGTCCATATAACCCTCCTGAACCACCAATATCCAGTACTTGTACAACAATTCTATTTTGCCCAATCTTTACTAATGAGCTGGGGATTTTGTAAACTCTAAGATCAATTACATCAGTTCCTCTTCCAACTCTTTTACCATTGAACCAAGTAATATCGTAATCATTAATTTTCCCTAATGTCAGCACCAAGTCTTCACCATCCCAAGATTTAGGAACATTCACATCTTTACTGAACCAAACTACTCCATCAATATAAATGTCAAGTGCTTCCCAAAGTGTTGGTAGCCTCATTGTTTTCCAATCATTGGTATTATAATCAGAATTCTGAAAACCATGATTTAATGTTCCACTATTAACTAGAATTTCTTCAATCTTATCCGGCCATTCTGCTAATTTTCTTTTGGTCTCAATTTCTTTTTCTTTATCTGTAGTTTTATCCGATTCAATTTCTCGTACAATTTCAGCAAATTCCGGCATCTTTTTTAATGTCGCTCCACTCGTCCATGCTTCAACTAACGTACCTCCATATGCGGTTTCAATTAATCCTATTGGTACATTTAATTTTTTGTACAGATAGCGTCCAAAAAAGTAAGCTACTGCAGAAAAATTTGGAGTAGTTTCCGGGGAACATACTTCCCATCCATCGCTTACTAATTTTTCTTGAGGAGTTGTAGCCATGATCTTTTCAACATTTAGTAATCTTATATTTGGATAACTTGAATTTGCTATTTCCTCTTTGTAATTATTTACTTTTCCTACACCGTCAATTGGCATTTCCATATTAGACTGACCGGAACAAACCCAAACCTCTCCAACCATTACATTTTTAATTCTGTCAATTTTCTCACCGCTGATCACTAACTCATACGGACCACCTGCTTCAACTGGGGATAGATCTACTCTCCATCTCCCATCCTCATCAACTAGTCCTTTTTTTCGCTGTTCCATAAGAGCAACAATCACCTCTCCACCAGGCTCAGCTTTTCCCCATATTGGAATGTCTTGCTTTTGCTGCAGCACCATGTTATCTGTAAATAAAGGATTCAATGAAATATCCTTTGCCGGATGAGGAGATTTTTGACAACTCAAAATAGTGAGTAAACTTAATGAAGATATCAACATAAGCGATTTCGTTTTTCTTTGTAAAAATATTTTTATGATCATAGTTTTATTTCTAATGTTAATCTTGTCTGAAAAAATTAATTCCTCACTTACCAACTATCTGTTCTAAATGGCGATGCAGGTAAATCGGCTCCGTTATATAAATTACAATCCGGATTTGAAGCCCAAGCATATCTTACTGCAACTGGATTTTTAATTTTAGAATTCCATACAACCACTTCATCACCATCTATTTTTGCTTTTGCCCAAACGAATTTTTTATCTTTCCCGGCAATGGCAAATCCTTTAAGTCTCTTATTCCCCTTTATCTTTAAACCTTTATCTGTATTTGTAAACTGTATTCGGATTTTGCTTCCCTCAACTTTCATTGACTTATACATTGGACCAGAATATGGAATATCTTTTCCATACACTTTCGCCAATGCGTTCAGCGCTAAGCGCTTACCAACATCCTGTTTGTTTTTGGGGTGGATGTCTTTTGCATTACCAATATCAATTGTTACAGCCATTCCCGTATTAGGTAATTGTAGTGCCATTGTTTGAGCCTCACGTAAATGTGACCAGGATTCATCCACTGGTTCATCAACTCTCTTCATAAAGTTCGCAAGCTGCACAAATATAAATGGGAAATCGCCTTGCCCCCAAGCTTCCCTCCAATCATTAATTAGTGATTTAAATAATGATCTGTATTGTAAAGCTCTGCCTGCATTAGATTCACCCTGATACCAGATCGCCCCTCTTATTCCATAGGGCAATAGCGGATTTATCATTCCATTATACAATACTGAAGGACGGTTAGGAGAAAAATTCAGAGATGGTTTTACCGGTAATTTACCTATGTCTATTTTAATCGGATCAACTTTATACTTCCAATTCCCGACAAGAGAGATCGATTTATTCTTGGATGATAATTTCATTTTATTTGCCGGTCCATATAACCCCCCATGATTTCCGATATCAAGCACTTGTACAGTGATCTTACTCTCTCCAGCTTTTACAAGGCTGCCCGGGATTTTGTAAACTCTAAAATCAGCGACATCAGTTCCTCTTCCAACTCTTTTGCCATTAAACCAGGTAATATCATAATCATTGATCTTTCCCAATGTAAGAACTAAATCTTTTCCTTCCCAAGACTTTGGAACTTTAACATCTTTACTGAACCAAACAACTCCATCATATTCTAAGCCGGTTTCTTCCCAGGTTGTGGGGAGCTTCATTGTCTTCCAGCTACTGGTGTTATAATCAGAATTTTGAAAACCATGATTGAATGTGCCACTATTAACTAGAGCTTCTTCAATCTTATCAGGCCAAAGTGCGATCATCTTTTTTGTGGCTATTGCTCTTTCTTCATCCGTAGATTTATCAGCCGCTATCTTTTCCACAATATCCTTGAACTCTGGAAACTTTTTTAATGCTGGACCACTGGTCCATGCTTCTGCTACTGTTCCACCCCAAGCTGTTTCAATCAATCCAATTGGAACGTTCAAATCATTGTACAAATCACGTCCAAAGAAATATGCAACTGCTGAAAAATCGGGAATTGTTTCGGGGGAACATTCTTTCCAACCATCACTGTTAAAGTTTTCTTGTGGGGTATTAGCCGTTTTCTTTTCTACCATCAATAGTCTAATATTTGGATATTTTGCATTTGCAATTTCTTCTTTATAGTTTTTTATTATTCCCCATCCAGCCAGAGGCATTTCCATATTTGACTGCCCGGAACATACCCAAACTTCACCAACCATTACATTTTTGATCCTGTGAGTTTTCTCACCACTTATTACTAACTCATACGGACCTCCGGCAGGTATTGGAGAAAGACTTACTTTCCAATTACCTTCATCATCAACTACCGTTTTTTTCTCCTGCCCATTTAGTGATACAACAACTTCGCCACCTGGGTTAGCTTTCCCCCAAATTGGAATGTCTTGTTTCTGCTGAAGTACCATGTTATCAGTAAAGAGCGGAAGTAATTTAATATCCTTAGCTGGTGAATGTGTTTCTTGACAACCAGATAATAGAAGTAGCAGAATAAATATGAAAGAGTATATGAATCCTCTTAACCAAATTTTTGTTTTCATGATGTTTATCCTCTTAGCTATAAATTTTATTATTTAAATCCACGAATTATTTTGGCAAAACTTATCAAATAGAAGTATTCACTTCCGTTTTTACTTTTTCATTTCTTCCCATAAGTTATTCCTTTCCAATCATCTGTTCGGAATGGTGCTGCTGGCAAATCTGTGCTGTTATATAAATTACAAATAGGATTTGGAGCCCAAGCATATCTTACTGCAACTGGATTTTTAATTTTAGAATTCCATACAATTACTTCATCACCATCTATTTTTGCTTTTGCCCAAACGAATCTTTTATCATTTCCAGCAATAGCAAATCCCTTTAGTTTCTTTCCTCCTCTAATCTTCAAGCCCTTATTTACATGGTCAAACTGAAGCCGTATTTTATTCCCTTCTACTTTCATTGATTTATACATTGGTCCGGAATAAGGAATATCTTTTCCATAAACTTTTGCCAATGCAATAAGCGCTAACCTTTTTCCAACATCTTGTTTGTTTTTAGGATGAATGTCTTCTTCTCCAATATCAATAGCTACTGCCATGCCGGTGTTCGGTAATTCTAAAGCCATTGCCTGTGCTTCACGTAACTCTGCCTCTGCCCAAATACTTTCAGATGGTTGTGTTTCTACCTTCATCAAATTTGCAAGCTGCACATACAAGAATGGGAAATCTCCTTCGCCCCATAGATTGCGCCAATCTTTAATAAATGTTTTAAATAGATCTCTGTATTGGTATGATCTATCTGCATTGGAAAATCCTTGATACCATATTACTCCCCTTATTCCATAGGGTATTAATGGATGTATCATAGCATTGTACAGCACACTTGGATTATTAACTTTTGGATTTTGACTAGGTCTTTCCGGTATTGTTTTTACATCTATATTGGTTGGATCGATTTTGTATTTCCAATTTCCAACTAAAGAAATTGACTTATCCCCGTGGGATAGTTTCATTTGCTCTGCTGGTCCATATAATCCACCAGAATATCCAACATCAAGAACTTTAATCATAATTCTATTTTTACCAGATTTAACCAAAGAGGCTGGAATTTTGTAAACTCTTTTTACTTCAACATCAGTATTGCTTCCAACTTTTTTACCATTGAACCAGGTATAATCACAGTCATTAATTCTGCCCAGCGAAAGAATTAAATCCTCCCCCTTCCATGATCTTTGAATATTGACATCTTTGCTAAACCAAATAACCCCGTCATATTCCAATCCGGTTTTTTCCCACGTTGTAGGAAGTTTCATTAATTTCCAATTATCAGTATTATAATCAGCATTTTGGAAACCATGATTTCTGGTGTTACTATTCTTCATGATCTGGTCAAGCTTATTAGACCATTCAGCTAGCTCCTTTTTTACAGCAAGTTTCTTTTCTTCCTCAGTCGATCTATCAGCTTCAATCCTTTTAACAATTTCTGCAAATTCGGGAATTTTCTTTAATGTTGCCCCGCTTGTCCATGCTTCAACCATGGTTCCGCCCCATGCTGATTCAATTAATCCAATCGGGATCTTTAAATCTTCTTGCAATTTACGAGCAAAGAAGTATGCTGTAGCTGAGAATCCAGGAACAGTTTCCGGAGAACATTTTTTCCAACCTTCACTATTAAAATTCTCTTGAGGTCTGTTAGCCATACTATTTTCAATTTTAAATAGTCTTATGTTTGGATAATTAGCGTTGGCAATTTCCTCTTTATAATTCTTTATCTTCAATCCACCAGCTAAGGGCATGTCCATATTTGACTGACCTGAACACAACCATACTTCACCAACCATTACATTTCGTATTCTGTGAGTTTTCTCACCACTGATAACTAACTCATACGGACCACCAGCTACTATCGGGGAGAAACCAACTTTCCAGTTACCTTCGTCATCAACTATTGCTTTTTGCTGCTGCTCTTTCAGAGTTACAATAACTTCACCGCCAGGCTCCGCTTTTCCCCAAATTGGGATATTTTGTTTCTGCTGCAGAACCATATTATCGGTGAAGAGCGGAAGTAATTTAATATCCTTAGCCGGTGAATAAGTTTTTTGACAACCAATCAATGCTAATAAACTTACCGATAAAACCACGATCATTGATCGGTAGTGTGATACTTTCCTGTTCATGACATTCCTAATATTTTCATTGGAATTTTCCACCATATCATCAGACTCCGTCTAAAAGATTGACGGAGTGACAGAATTTTCAGTTTTACAAAGGTTCATCTAATCTATATTAAATTCTACTTACCAAGTATCAGTTCTAAATGGTGATGCTGGTAGATCGGCACCGTTATATAAATTACAAAGTGGATTTGAAGCCCAAGCATATCTTACTGCAACCGGATTTTTAATTTTTGAATTCCATACAACCACTTCATTACCATCTATTTTTGCTTTAGCCCAAACGAATTTTTTATCTTTTCCGGCAATAGCAAATCCTTTGAGATGCTTGTCTCCCTTTACTTTCAAACCTTTATCGGTATTCGTAAATTGCAATCGTATCTTACTTCCTTCATTCTTCATTGATTTATACATTGGTCCGGAATACGGAATATCTTTCCCATAAGTTTTTGCCAATGCATTCAGAGCTAATCGTCTTCCTACTTCTTGCTTGTTTTTAGGATGGATATCTTTTGCATTACCAATATCAATTGTAACTGCCATACCTGTATTGGGTAATTCTAAAGCCATTGTTTGAGCTTCACGCAAATGTGCCCATGAATCATCAGTTGGCTTATTGCTTCTCTTCATAAAATTAGCTAACTGCACAAAATAGAAGGGAAAGTTTCCTTGACCCCAAGCATCCCGCCAATCATTGATCAGAGCTTTGAAGAGTTTTCGATATTGCATAGCACGACCAGCATTGGACTCTCCTTGGTACCATATTGCTCCTCTAATTCCGTACGGTAATAATGGATTTATCATTGCATTGTACAACACTGTTGGTCTATTTTGTGCAACTGATATATCCCACATTGGCGGATGAGATAACGAATTCTGATCAAACTTATCCTTCTTATATTTCCATTTACCGGCTAATGAAATTGTTGCTTCTTTCGAATATCCAATTACTATATTATCGGGATTACCATAAATTCCGCCTTTATTTCCGATGTCCAGAATTAAAACGGTTATCTCGTTTTTACCAACTTTTACAAGCTCATTCGGAATATTATAATTTCTTAACATTCCAGCATTTGGTTTACTTCCAACTAACTGACCATTGAACCAAGTAATATCATAATCATTTATTGCTCCCAAGTTGAGTGTTAAATCTTTGCCTTTCCAAGACTGTGGAATTGTGATCTCTTTTTTCACCCACACATAACTCCATCGAAATCAATATTCTGGTTCTCCCATATTTTAGGCACTTCCAATGTTTTCCAATTTTTACTATCATACCCAAATTTGTTATATCCGCGCGATAAAATACCAGATTCTTTTAATTTTCCTTGGACTTCATTCACCCATGCTTTCTGCTCTTTGTTATAACTTTTTTCATTCTTGTTTTTTTCAAATAAACCTAAATTTAAAGCATCAATTTCATAAACAAATTCATTAATACTTTTTAATGCTTTAGCGCTTGTCCATGCTTCAACAACTGTACCTCCCCAAGCCGTTTCAATTAATCCGATTGGAACATTTAAGTCTTTATATAGCTTTCGTCCAAAAAAATATGCTACCGCTGAAAAATTCGGGACTGTTTCGGGAGAACATTCTTTCCAGCCAGCGCTTTCAAAATGATCTTGTGGTGTAGTAGCCATAACCTTATCAACCATCAGCAGTCTAATATTTGGATATTTGGCATTTGCAACTTCCTCTTTCGAATTATTGACTTTTCCCCACTCAGCATCAACTGGCATTTCCATATTTGATTGACCGGAACAGATCCATACTTCACCAACCATTACATTTTTAATTTTGTGAGTTTCCTCACCGCTGATAAACAATTCGTACGGACCACCTGCCGGAACCGGTGAAAGCTCTACTTTCCAGTTACCATTATCATCAGCTACCGCTTTTTTCTTTTGTCCGTTCAATGTTACAACAACTTCACCTCCGGGTTCTGACTTACCCCAGATTGGAATCTCTTGATTGCGCTGAAGTACCATATTATCTGTGAAAAGCGGGTTTAATGAAATTTCCTTGGCTGGATGAGGAGAATTTTGACAACTCAAAAGTGCAAATAAACTAATAACTAAAATCATAATTAGTGATCTTATTTTTCCTTTTAGTAAAAACTCTTTATTCATAATTATTCTCCTAAAATTTATTATTTATTTAGAAATAACTTAGAACCTGGAACAGGCTGATAACTAATTTCGTTTGAACTGTAGAACACTAATAAAACTTTACTGCCACCGCTCTGGAAATACTCAACATGAATTGAATGTCTTCCCTTGCTGAGTTGAATTTTACCGCTTAGTTGTTTCGGACCATGCTCTCCGTCATTATCCACAACAAGTTTATTATCAATGTATAATTTACTTCCGTCATTGGAGGATATATAAAAATCGTATTCACCTTCTTTATCAATTTGTATGAATGAATTCAATCTAAGTGCAAAATTATGTTGGGGAACATTAATTTTATCCAAATTGAATTGATAAACTTTTCCATTTTTAACTGATTTTAATTTATCGAAGTCTGGAAGTTTTTTGAATTCTCCTTCGTAAAGCTCCCATACTATTCCATTCTTATTAGGATCAACAAAATCATAATATACTCTTGTTTGAATACTCGCGTTATAACCATCACGGAAAGCTTTGGCAATTACAACTGTTCTTTCCGTTATTGTTAGAGGCTTGTCATATTTTGGTGATAACTCCTTCGGTTCACTTCCGTCAAGTGTATAACGGATTACCGCCTTCTTGTCATTGCATGTTATTGTTGCTACAATTTTATTCCCGATCATAATTGTTGAATCGCCTGGAGTGATAACCGGTGTAATTACATATGGTTTAGTTATTTTCATTTTTACACCGCTCGAAGAAAAAGAATAATTCCCGGATTCAACTTCGAACACAGCGTAATTATTTTCCCATTTTACAAATGTTATATGATCTGACTTTGAGATTGCCCCATTTTCTTCCAATACTTCTTCTTTTATTAAAGCCGGGATATAAATTGTCGCAGTTGTATTTGCCGGTATAGAAACATCCCAAGTAAATTTATCGTCAGTTAATCTCCAACTGCTTTTTATCCTTCCATAAACAGATTTGTATGATGCAGTTACATATTTCAGATCGCCTAATACATTTGGTTTCATTATAATATGTTTAAATGCCGGGATATCCGGGTCTGTCTTTATTCCTGCCAAGTCTTCATAAAACCAGATTATCAGATCGCCCAGCAACATCACATGATTTCCCGAATTCATTGCCGGATCACCGTGATCGCCATTCCAAAGTTCCCAGATCGTTGTTGCACCTTGTTTAACCATATAACCCCAGCTTGGATATGTACTTTGCGATGCCAGCAAGTATGCAACATCTGCATGTCCGTTATCAGTAAGAGTACGCATCAACCACTGCCCACCGATAATTCCATTCCCTACATGTCCATCACTCTCGCCTAATATTTTCTGCAGGAGGTTATTAACTATCTTATCTTTATATTCAACAGGAACCAAATCGAAAGCAAGAGCTAAAATATTAGCCGTTTGAGAATTGTTGCTGTACTGGATATTTTTCTTGTCAAGAAATTTTTCGTTGAAAGCTGTTTTCATTTTGTCTGCGGCTTTGGAATACCGAACCACATCATTTTCTTTGCCCAGCAGCCTGGCGAACTTTTCCATAAGTTTTAATTCATAGTAAAAGTATGCTGTGCCAATATATTCTGAACTTGTTGTTCTCAATGGATCATTTGTGTGAATGAGTGTAAGGTCCTCCGGAGGAACACACCAATCGCCATAAGTATCTTTCGGCATAATTCCATCCTTCATAAATTGACTCAT
>JAADIB010000029.1:980-3482 GCA_013151565.1 Chlorobiota bacterium | reverse complement strand
GTTCAGGAAATATCACTAAATCTGCACCGCTATCAATCCCCTGTTGGTAGCCTTCTAAAATCTTCTTTTTATTGCCTTCAATATCCCCAATGATCGGATTGATTTGGCAGAGTGCAATTTTCATTTAATTTTCGTTTCAAAATTATTTTTAAAGAGAGTAAAAATAACGAACATTAAAAATATTGGCAATGGAAAAGAAATGCCCAACTCAATTAAGAGCAAGGCATTATAAAACAATAATTCAAAATAAGTCTTTTTTCTACTTTTCCCAGTAAGAAAGGATTTTATGATTCTGATGATTCTTAATATTCTTTCCTTCAGAAGTGTAGAGAAACTCAGAAACTCAATTCTGTTCATATAGAACTCGGTAATTTTTCCTCTTACCATTTTCAATGTGCTGTTCAAGAATTTATTTTCTTCGGTAAATCCTTCACCTAAAACTCCAATAGCTGACGGCAGCCATCTTTCGGGAAACATATTTTCATATTCTCCCCCTTTCTTATATTTATTTACTTCACCTTGAATTATATCCAAAGCATAATTTCTGCCTTCTTCGGTATCGCAGGTTAAGCCTTTTTCTTTTACCTTCTCTTTTATTGCTGCCGCATTCGGATAAAGGAGCGCAACCGTGTAAGGTGATTGATTGTTATACAGCATCACTTGTTCAATATACGGTGACTGATCAACCAGAGCTTCTTCAATTCCCTCAGGACTGAATTTCTCCCCGTCACTACCGATCAGCAAGCTTTTGAATCGTCCAAGCACATACAGGAATCCGTCTTTATCAAGATATCCCATATCGCCCGTGTGAAGCCAGCCGTTTACGATAGTTTCAGCCGTGGTTTTTTCATTCTTCCAATAGCCCGCCATCACATTTTCACCTTTACAGATTATTTCGCCTTTCTCGCCTTGTGGAACTTCGTTTCCATCATCATCAATAATTTTTAGTTCCAGATCTTTTACCACTCTCCCTGACGAACCCATCTTATGAAGTACGGGAACATTTGCGGAAATTACCGGCGCTGCTTCAGTTAAGCCGTAACCTTGAAATATAGGAATTCCTATTGCATAGAAAAATCTTTGAAGTTCAATATCAAGTAAAGCGCCGCCGCCGATAAAGAATTCAAGTCTTCCGCCAAAACCCTCTCTGATCTTACTGAAAAGTATCTTGTCATAAAGTTTGAGTAGTGGAAATTTTAACTTTTTCAATCCCTTTCCTCGTCTGTAACCATCACCGTTGTATTCATAAGCAAGCTTCAGAGCTTTGTGAAATAGCGCTTCAACTTTTTTACCTTTACCTCGTATACCGCTTTCAATATTCTTTCTGAAATTTTTTGATAATGCCGGCACACTGAGTAAAAATGTAGGTTTAGTTTCTTTAATATTTATAGGAATGTTCTTTAATGTTTCCATCGGTGTTTCACCCACTTGTACCGATGCCATACTGGCGCCATTTTTCATCAATGTATAAATTCCAACTGTATGCGCGAAAGAATGATCCCAAGGTAAGATCAGCAGTGAAGAATAATGTTCTGGGATTGGAAGAATTGCCGTTGCCTGCTCAACATTTGAAGTATAATTTCTATGAGTTAAGATTATACCTTTCGGATCGGCAGTTGTGCCTGATGTATAACAGATGTTTGCATAATCATCATTTGTCAGGTTTTGCCAAATTTTGTTAAATTCGTCATAATTTGCTTCAAGATATTCCCTGCCTTTGCCGAGAACTTCATCTTTGTATATTTCATTATCCTTAATATCATCAATGGGATCAAGAACTATTATTTTCTCCAAGTCCGGTAGATCCCTTTCAATCTGTCTTATCTTTTTAAGCTGTCTTTTTGAAACAATGACAAATTTGCAGCCAGAATGCATGAGTCTAAATTTCAGATCATTCAACTCATCAATCTTAACAGAGATTGGAACATCAACACCGCCAACAAAAAGAATTCCCATCTCACTCATTACCCAGTCATTCCGCCCTTCAGCTATTAATGCTGTTCTTTCCCCTTTCTGCAATCCTAGCTGCAACAAACCCGCAGCAAATTCATGAATTAATACCTGCATCTCCTTGTATGTCGTTCCAACATATTTATCGGTTTTCTTTTCCCACATTAAAATATTGTTCGGGTATTTTTTAACGCTCTCTTCAAATAATAATGGTAAAGTTTTTTGCATCTTTTCTCCAACTTGTTGATAATCTAAGTATTAATATAGGCATGTCAGCATGATTCTTCAACCGTTGAGATAAGAAAACCTTTTGCGAGTTCGTACGTCTAAAAACCCGAACAATGGGTAAATGGAAATGAGAGAAAGATTATACAGGTCAAGGACAAACAGAATATTCGGCGGTGTGGCAGCCGGTTTGGGAGATTATCTTAATATCGATCCTATTATTGTAAGAGTTCTTTTTGTCGGTTCAATTTTTTTGAGCGGTATTGGAATTCTACTTTATATAATTCTATGGATCGTTGTGCCCGAAGAAAATGTGTTTGCCTCATT
>JAADIB010000029.1:0-857 GCA_013151565.1 Chlorobiota bacterium | reverse complement strand
TACTTGGAGTTGAGATTTTTTCATTCTTGAACTTCAGCGATCTTTTTGCAATACTGGCTGTCGGTGTGGGTATAGGTTTGATTTATAACGCAATTAAATAATAGATGATAAAATGAAACTAAAAAATGGTCAATTGTTTTGGGGCTTTTTCTTCCTTGCTATTGGAGCCCTATTTTTACTTGAGAAAAAGGATTTAATCATTGTAGACTTCGAAGCTATCTGGAGTTACTGGCCTATTCTTCTTATCCTTGCCGGTTTGTCTATAATGTTCAAAGGTACATTTGTAAAATCGATAATTGCTGTAATTTCAGGCGCATTGCTTGGAGTATTTCTTTTTTCATCCTTTGCCTTCTTATTTAACAGTATAGAATTTTCCGGTAATGACTTGGATGATTCACACTACAAATATTCAACGTTTAGTGAAGAATATACTGATTCAGTCGGCAAGGCAACTTTACAATTAAATGCCGGTGTTGGTAAGATCACAATTCAAGATACAACCGATCAATTATTCGAAGGTTATTCCTCCGGCTTCCTAAATTCGTATAACGTAAATACAATCAGAAATTATGATAGAGCAATTGTGAAGATGAACTACGAACCGCATAACCTCAATCTATTCAATAAAGAAAAGAAGAATATCTTGCGAATTGCTCTGAATAAAAACCCTGTTTGGGATATTAGACTGGAGATCGGTGCTGCAAAAGTGAATCTTGATCTTTCAGATTATAAAATAAATAGATTTTCCCTTCAAACAGGTGCATCTGCAACAAAATTAAAATTCGGTGATCTGCAGCAAAAAATCAGAGCTAAGGTTGAAATGGGCGCAGCTTCATTGAAAATATATATTCCATATG
>JAADIB010000175.1 GCA_013151565.1 Chlorobiota bacterium | reverse complement strand
AGCTTATGCTTATCCGCCGCAAAGAGGATGGGGAAAACATCTATTATTCCCACATCAGCACGGGCAACTTCAACGAATCTACGGCCAGGGTCTATGCAGACGACGGTCTTTTCACGGCCAACAAAGAGATTGGAAAAGAGGTCAACATGCTGTTCCATCTGCTGGAATCGCCTTACACACCCCCACGGTTTAAACATTTCCTTGTGGCACCTTATTATATGCGCCAAAATATCATTAGGTTGCTGAGCAGCGAAATAAAGAATGCAAAAGCCGGACGTGAGGCCTGGGCCATTATCAAGCTGAACAGCCTCGTGGACAGTAAGTTGATACGAAAACTAAACCATGCTTCCAATGCCGGTGTGAAAATTCAAATTATCTGCCGTGGTATTTGCGTACTGGTTCCGGGTATTCCCGGCTTTAGCGAGAACATTGAAATTATGGGTGTTGTGGATAAGTTTCTGGAACATTCGCGTATTATGGTTTTCGCCAACGGTGGCGACCCGCTTTATTATATCTCATCGGCAGACTGGATGATCCGCAACTTCGACCACCGTTTTGAAGTAGCCTGCCCCATCTATGATACGAAAATACAGGACGAATTAATGTTTATGTTGAAGACGCAGCTCAACGACAATGTAAAAGCCCGGATTATCAACAGCGAACCCATCAACCAGTACAAACTTCCGGCAAAAGGCGAAAAGTCCACACGGTCGCAGTTTGTTCTGTACGATTATTTTAAAGAGCTGGCGAAAGGATAAGCTGCGCTGTGCTATAGCAGTCAAACAATAGTCAAGCGATGGTCAGCACTGTGCTGTCAAACAGTTGTCAAACGGTGGTTGATAGAAGGCCAAGTGCCGGGTATTCCCTATTCCCCGGCAAGTCTCAGCAATATATTTCACAAATATCTTGAACGAGTGATAAAAAGGTATTAAACCTCAGGGTAGAACCCTGAACCCAATATAAGGAACCGACCCAGAGGGGCGGGGTATTAACCCATATCCCGCTAAAAAGCGGGATTAGTTCAACTTACTATTTTGAATGCTCCGCTTATCGCGGATTTTCAAAATAGAGTTTCACTAAGAAAAAAAGCCATTAATTTTATTATATTTGGAAATTATTAAAATAGAAAATCATGAATTCACTGGCTACAAAAGCTTTAAACACTGAATTACTGTTAAATACGAAACCGGATAACTTCGGATATAATCTTACTATATGAAATATAAGGGTATGTTATTAGTCGGTAGTTGGCAAACATTTAATTAAAACAAATACAAATGCCTCAATCCATAAATAAATATAAAATTTTAGTTGCTTCTCCTTCTGATGTACTTGATGAAAGGGAGTCAATGGATGAAGTTTTCTCTGAATTAGATAAAACATATGGTTCGAGAAATAATTTGGTGCTGGAATTGATTAAATGGGAAACAAATACAGCACCAGCAATAAGTGAAACTGATATCCAAGACTTAATAGATAAAGATGTTGGTTCTGATTATGATCTTTTTATCGGAATTTTATGGAAGAAATTTGGGACACCAACCAAGAAATTTGGGTCTGGAACAGAACAAGAATTTCAAAATGCATATACGCGATTTAAAAAAAAGCCAAAGGCGCTTCAAATCCTTTTTTATTTTAAAACTTCCACACCTCTTTCCCTCTCTGATATAGAACCGTCTGAACTTGAAAAAGTAAATAAATTTAAAAAAGAATTAGGTAAAAAAAATGTTTACTACTGGGAATATAACAATACCGAAGAATTACAAAAATTTCTTAGAATTCATATCCCACAAAGGATTGATGAATTAAGAAAAACAAATATAATTTCTGAATCGAATAAAAAAGAAACTAAACAAGCGATCATTGAAGAAGAATTATATGAAGAAGAACTTGGTATCATTGACTACCAAGAACTAATTGAAGAATCATTTGGTGATTCAACTCAAGCTTTATTAAGAATATCTGAATCAACAGAATGGATAGGAAATGAGATAAATAAGAAAACTGATGAAATTCAGTCACTTACCGCAAAGAAATTAGATATAAGTAAAAAAGTTGCTAGAGATTTTTTTAGAAGAACTGCAGAAGTGATGAATGACTTTGCAAAAAGAATAGAACCAGATATTCCCATTTTTATGAATAGTTTTGAAAAAGGAATAGATGCACTTTCGAATTTAGTTACACTATATTGCTCTGATATTGACAATACTCAAGATGCTGTTATTCAAGAAATAACGGACTTAATAATCGGATTATTATCTAGTATTAAAGTTGCTGAAGAAGGAATAGAATCTTTTCTTGAATCTATTAAAACTTTACCTCGAATGGAGAAGCAGTTAAATAAAGCAAGAAGAAATGTTGCAATTAAAATAGAAGAATTTTTGAATAAGCTTAAAATAAGTTATTCTATTGCTAATGAATTATACAAAAACCTACACAAATAATAAAAACGTTTGCCAACAGCAGGGTATAGTCCATGCCGCAAATCGCGGCTTACAAGAAAGATAACGGTAAAATAAAAGATGTAACTTTATAGAAAATTTAAGGGTAAAATTGCGGCACGTGCCATACCCGCACACGTTACTACTAATTATAAACTGATGCTAAATAATAAAAATATGATTACATTATTCATTTGGCTTGGAGTCATAGGAGGAATTCTAATTGCTTTAAGCGTTGCTGGATGCAAAATTTATAGTGGAAAAATAAATAACGAACGAGAAAGTAATTCAATATTACAGAGAAACGAAATTAAAGATAACATAAATGAATCTAAGAACGATTTATCAGAGCAAATAGATAAAAACGACACCAAAATAATAAGTAAATTAGATGATGTTGGTCATAAAGTGAATAAAATTTATGAAAGCGATGAATCTAATATCGAATATATTTCATTTCCTGATAATGGTAATTTTGGTGAAAATATTTTGGATAAAAAACTGTCAAAAATTAAGAGTGGAACTTATTCAATGATTGCCATACTTCCTAAAAATAAAATAATTAAAGTTAAGATTTCTGGAGACAATTGGTCATTCCCAATGGGACAACCGATTGGGGGTTGGGATTATTCAAATCTTGATAATAATGACATTTCTCGAATTTTTACAACAATTAAATACGGTAGGTCTGATTTCAAACTTTATCTAAAAAAAGGAAAAACTGAAATAAAACTATTCATTGGAAATAATAAGAAAC
>JAADIB010000037.1 GCA_013151565.1 Chlorobiota bacterium | reverse complement strand
TTGATAGAGGCCTCATGGATAGCAGTACGAAGAGATTCTGCATTACAGATGGCCTATGGAAAATTATGTAACAGAATGCCAGGCAACAAAGCGATAATTAGAATAAGTAAGAAATTATTGAATAGGATACGTTACGTATGGAGTAATCAACAACCCTATCAGTTTTCGGTTGTTGAATAAAGGAAACAAATAACAGTAATAATAATTGTTCTTTCTAAGATATTGTTTTTTGTGTTGACCGTTTTTTTGTCATTACAAGCTTTTGCTTTGTTTTCCGGAGTGTGCGGCGACATATAATTATTTAATATCAATCTTGCAGCACCTCAATCAAATAATTGAGGAAGACTGTTCATGACAGTATGAGATAATATTATTGGAAAGAATAAAAAACAAAGAATTTTCATAAAATATGTGAAACCAATACTAAATAGCGTAGCGAGGTTGTCCAATTATATAATAGTTTTTAGTATATACTGGATTTTTAACATAACAATGACATTCTTAAAGGGGTTATTCAAAGCCTTCTATGAAATACAAAAAATATGTTTAGATATTGGAATTTGGTAATTATTTGTATTTTATAATTTGCTTTTTGGTGCTTTTAAACGAATTTTATTTGTGGTTAAACCCTATGAGTTTGTAGTCTATAATGGTTTAGTTATTAAAACTATGCTTAGCTATCTTTGCTTTCCTAATCGTAATATCTTCCCAAACATTACCAAGCACATAGGCTTCTTTATCAAGCCACTCTTTTCTTAACTCATTTTCAGATTCAAACTCACAAGCTATTACAGAGCCGTTCATATTGCCGTCATCATCTAACAAAGCAGAAGCAAAAAGCCACTTACCGCTCTCGAACATTTTAGCTGCAAATTCCAAGTGCTGTTCTCTTACCGATAATCTTCTTCCTAATGCACCATCATCTTTTGCATCATGAGCTATTACAATGAACTGCAATTTTAACCTCCTTAATTATTTAATATATGCCGCTTTAAACATCTGATCCATATTTTTAATTGGTTTATTAGGAGACAAATACTTTGCTAAAAATTTCCAAATTTTCAATCGTATTTCTCTTCCTACTTTTGTATCTATTCTATCAAATGAATGACCGCCTGGAATATCTTTGAAAATTTCATACTCAAATTTTTTGCCGTCAGCTTTTAACGATTTGATCAAATGTTCAACTTCAAGTACATTCACATCATCATCGTTAGTGTTTGTGTGGATAAGAAGCGGCGTATTCTGGAATTTTTCAGTATTCCACGCCGGAGATCTTCTCTTATATTCTTCAACATCTTCATAAGCTGTTTTCCCGATATGATAATCGGCAGAGTATAAAGCCCGGTAATCATCAGTGTAGTAACCCATCCTTGCGATCAAGTCGCTGACTGGAACACCGGCAAAAGCAACTTTGTAATCATTTGGATGGTCAAAAATATTCATTAGAGTAATCAAACCTCCGTGACTCCAGCCAATTATTCCAACTCTATCCTCATCAACAAAATCATAATTTTCAACCATATGATTTCGAGCGCTGTAAACATCCTCAATTTCCAATCCTCCGTAATCGATTCTTTCATATTGAGCTTTTCCATAGCCGGTACTTCCTCTATATTCGGGAGCAATTACAATATACTGCTGATACATTAACTCTTTTATTATATGCGCATAATAAGTTGTAAAATCACCATGAACGCCTCCGTGCGGGAACACGATCAAAGGATATTTTTTTGATAGGTCAATACCTTTTGGAATAAAAACATAGTTCCAGAATTTAATCGGATTTTTTACACCCATCGCCGTTTTATTTTTAAAGTTCTTTTCAGAAGGCGGACCGGTAATATAAATTTTGTCAATGAAGGCAACATCACCGACTCGATTATACCAAATTACATCATCAATTTTTTTCTGTAACACATCAAGTCTGTGATCCAAATTATCTGTGTACTTTTGAATTTTGTCAATTGAATCTTTCACATCCCTTAATTCGGTTTGTCCAATTACCAGCAAAAGAGGAATGACTGAAAGGAATAGGGTTAACGTTATCTTTTTCATTTTTGTTTTTCCCTTAATTTAATAAAAGAATTGAGATAAGTTAATTTAAGTTTATTCTTATGTTCTTTCAAATAATATAATTAGCACAAAGTGTAAATTTACTGTTTGTTTATTATTTTAGGAATATGAAAAAATTAGATTTTAACCCGTCAAAATCAACAGAAGATTTTAGAAGGAATTATAAACTTCATGATATTGCTGAATACAACGGAAAAAATTTGTTAACTCAATGGGGATTTAAATGTTCAGCATTCGGTGAAGATAACCGTTATAAAAAAGTGTGGGAAAAAGGTGAGGATAAACCTGATGCAATCATTTCGTATAATGATAAATCGGCTTTGCTGGATTGGAAAGGGAAACACGGCTCAACGTGGCTTGTAAACGAAAGAGCAGTGAATTCGTATGAGAAATGGAGCGCTGAATTTAACTTACCTTTGATCGTTGTTTTTTTTGTTATCAATAAAGAAGGAAAAATTCTGAAGAGAAAGTTTGCAGTTCTTAATAGTCATTCTCATAAACTATCGGCTAATAAACAGTGGGACAAGAACAAAACCGTAGAATTCCAAAAAGATCTTCCTGATTTTACAAAAGCTAATCTGCTTAAGTACATTTAAAGAAACCCAACTTCTAACCAAATTGATAAAAAATATAGAGAACTTGGGTTTCTGGAAAATTCTAAAAGAAATATCCGATAGTAAAGTATAGTAGAGTTGGTCCTTTAACAATATTTCCTTTGGTGATCCCTCTATCGATAAGAAAACTTCTGCCTATTGCAAAATCAGCCGGTCCGACCGGAGTATTAAATGATAAAACAGCACCAAGTCCCTGTTTGAATTCTTTAAATTTCATTTCTTCCTTACGTTCCCAAATATTACCAACATCATAGCGGGCAGTAATATAAGCATCAAACCAGATCTTGAATGGGAGCTTAAACCGATATTGTAATGATCCGATAAAAATTTGCCTGCCCCTGTATTCATATTCTCTATAACCCAAAAAGGAATATTGACCACCGAAGCCGAACTGTTGACTAAGCGGTAAAGTTTCATCTCCAACACCTATCTGAATTGACGGAGTCAGCACACTAGACTGCGATAAAGAAAAATAACCAACATAAGCAAGTGAGTATAGTGAATAACTTATATCGGCTCCGAATATTTTCTGAGAAGTTTCATAATAAGTATCAAAGTATGCCCGAGTTTGGATAAGGGTATTTGTCCTGTGTGTCAATTGTCATACTTAACTTAAGAACTGCAAGATCAAAATTTTCCGGTGTAATATTATCACCGGCAATATTACGAAGATAGTTGGTCTCGTATCTGAAGCTGGCAATTAAATTCCCAAACTTTTCAGCCTGCATCCCAACTCCAATAGAAACGCCGTATTTCTTTTGACGATATTCCCCGTTTTTTGTGCGGGAAAATCTTTTCGGGTCATCAATCACATTATCTTTATATGTGTTGATATCTGTTAAATCAAAGTAGCCTTTGAGCTTATATGTAAGATAGGTATTGAAAATTCTATTAGCTTTGTGTTCTGCAACAACAAGCTGATTTCTCAGTCCGCCAAAAAACAATGCACCAATCTCAGTTCCGGTACCAAATAAATTTTCATCGCGAACATCAATCGAAAATTGAACATACCTTTCGTTATCCGCTTTCAAACCGAAGCGGGCAAGACTCGATATTTTTTCCTCGACTACAATTTCGACATTTTTTCCTTTTTCTGCATTTGTAATTCGAATATCAATTGATTTAAATAATCCTGTAGTTCTTAAATTTTTAAGTCCTTTAAATAATTTATCAGCAGTAAAATATTCGCCTTTCCTCATAGGGAATTCTCTTAAAATTACAGCATCATTTGTTTTCTTATTTCCCTCAATTATAATGCTGTTGATCTTTCCTTCGTCGATATCGATGGTCAGCAATCCGGATGATTTATCAAAGCTTACTGAATTAATGTCTGCAAGCGATAAACCGTTCTTTCTGTAAAAGCGAAGAAGATCAATTAGTTTTTGAGAAATTCTCTTTTCATTATATATTTTGCCGTTTAAAGAATTAAGAATCCTGTAAATTTTATCCAGATCAATTTTTTCTGAACCTATAACCTTGATAGAAGCAATCGTAGGTTTATATTTATAGTCAATTTTTATTCGGGCAGTTCTTTGATCTTCAATTAATTTAGCCGAGATAGATTCAAAATCACCCGAGTTTAAATAACCTCCTAATTCAACTAATATATCACGATTGCTTACTGAATCTTTGTCGGCAAACTTTTCTGCTATATGATTTTCCAATTTAGAGTTATTATCGTATGGCAGAATTTTGTAGAAATAAATTGTTTCCTGGCTGCTGTTTTCTAAACTGTAGTTTTTCAGATCTCTTTTTATCTTTTCAACTTGTACCAATGTTGCCTTATATCCCAGTCTGATCAAGCTGTCTAGATTTGTGAAATCATCATTTTTTTTATTTCCAAGGGCTGGTGTGATCGTAATATCGGCATATTTCAGATTCTCTTTAGTAACCATACTTATTGGTATTGATACTAACTGATCGGCAATTTTTAACGGGTCATCCAAATCTCCCCTTTTCCTTAACGGACTGGTTGTATTAACAGCAATAACATAGTTGCTCCCAACATCTCTTGCCGGTTTAGTAGGAACATTTGCAACAACGCCTCCGTCAACAAGAAGCATAGAATCAACATGAACCGGCTCCAGCAGAAAACTTACACTTGAACTGGCTCTTAAAGCTTTACTAAGGGAACCAT
>JAADIB010000408.1:2351-4252 GCA_013151565.1 Chlorobiota bacterium | reverse complement strand
CCATGGATACTTTATCCCGCAACGATAAAACGCTATCAAGTGTTGCAACTATAAACTTATCAACTGAATTCAAATCCTTACTGAATTCACCCAATCTTTTTAGCAGTGGTTTAGGAGCTTTTTCAGTTTTTGCGTTTTTGTTGGTGAGTACCCAAATTCCTTTTGCTTTCTTAATTCGAACTTTTGCATCATCAAGCTTTTCAGCTTTGTCCTCTAACGTCTTTTTGAATTTTAATATATTATCTAAATATGCGATCCATTTTTTATCGAGGTCTTCTAATTTTCTAGTCGGTAAGGGTTTTAAAATTTCCGGTGTAGAGTCTTTTATAAGTGATTTATTTTCATCGATCAACTTCTGAAAATCTTCAGCTTGCTTCTTGACTGAAATTTCTGATGATCTTAACGATTCGATCTCCTTTAACTCAACATAAGCTTCCTCAATTTTCTGAGGTATCTCAATAACCGGAACGGCTTTTAGTTCTTCTTCTTTTTTTTCTTCAGTTTGTGTTTGATCTGTATTCTGAGCATAAAAATTTTGAGCGCCTGATAGAATTAGGATAATCAGGATTCTCAAGATGTATTTATGCATCTTATATTCTTTCATTAGAGTTGGTGAGTTATTTTATGAATACACTATGTAATCTAAATAATAATACTAGATCATTTCAATGATTTTTTTTACAAGTTTTTCAAATTTATTTTTTACCAATTCTGCTGTTTCCATAACCTCGTTGTGAGATAATTTATTTTGAGATATTCCCGCAGCATAATTTGTGATACATGAGATGGCTCCAACTTCCATTCCAAGGGTAGAGGCAAAAACCGCCTCGTGTACCGTTGACATTCCAACAGCATCACCGCCCAGTCTTTCGACCATTTTAATTTCTGCCGGCGTTTCATAACTTGGTCCTGTTCCAAACCAATAAACACCTTCTTTCAAGAACACTTTTACTTCCAGCGAAGCATCACGAATAATTTGATTTATTCTTTCCGATGGGAAATTCAAAAAATCGGATTTCATTTTTTCAGTTGCTAATCCGATCAGATCGGTCAGCTCCTTTTTAATATTGAATGTATTCATCGAAGTGATCAGCATCAAGTCAGCCGGTTTAAAATTAGGATTCAATCCGCCGGCGGCATTTGTCAGCAGAATTTTCTTGCACCCTAATTTATGCGCAATAAAAACCGGGAGTATGCATTCGGAGATTTTATAACCTTCGTAAGGATGAATTCTGCCTTGGTAGATAAGCAGATTTTTATCATGAAGTTTTACAAAATGAATATATCCTTTATGACCTTCCACTGTTGATTTTGGGTAACCTGGAAGTGAATCGGTTGAGATAGTTTTAATGATCTCTGTTTGATCTGCAAAGTCTCCCAAACCGCTTCCGAGGATCAATGCAACTTCCGGATCAAAAGGTTTCTGAGATTGGATTTCATTAATAAGGACTTTGTATTTAAAATCCAAATCGATTTTCATTGAATATTCTCTTTAAAAAATTTGTATTAATATATTAAAATAAAATTCCAGCTAAAGTTGCCGTCATTAAAGTTGCCAAAGCTCCGCCGGCAACGGCTCTAAGTCCTAACTTTGCCAAATCCGATTTCCGTTCTGGTGCAAGCGGCGAAATACCCCCGATCTGAATTGCGATTGAACTGAAGTTCGCAAATCCGCAAAGAGCATAAGTCGCCATCAAAATTGTTTTTTCATCCAGAAGTTCTTTTGCTTCTATTAAACTGCTCAAATCAAAATATGCAACAAATTCATTCAAGACCAATTTTGTACCGAAGAGTGAGCCAAAATGAAGCGCTCCTTCCCACGGCACACCAATACCATAAGCCAAAAACTGGAAGAAAAATCCGAGAATGAATTGAAGGTTCAAAGGTTTGCCGTATTGTTC
>JAADIB010000408.1:0-2245 GCA_013151565.1 Chlorobiota bacterium | reverse complement strand
GCCAACTTTAATCCCTCTGCCGCACCGAAGGCTGCCGCTTCAATTACATTTGAGGAAGTCTTTTCAATATTTACTTTTACAGACCCTTTTGTTTCAGGCTCTTTTGTCTCCGGGAAAATGATCTTTGATAGTATTAACCCCGCTGGAGCAGCCATTACGCTTGCACCGAGTAAGTGTGTAGCGAACAGCAGTTGTGCATCATTGATCGAAAGTCCCATAACATCGGCAAAGGCTTGACTCAAAATTTGAATATAAGCAGCCATAACCCCGCCGGCAACCGTAGCCATTCCGCCGACCATCACGGTGAGCAGTTCACTGTTGGTCATCCCTTTGATGAATGGTTTTATCATTAAAGGAGCTTCGGTTTGTCCGACAAAAATATTTGCCGTTGCTGATAGTGATTCTGCACCGCTGGTACCAAGCAACTTTGCCATTACCCAAGCCATCCCCTGAACAATTTTCTGCATGATACCGAGATGATAAAGTATTGCCATTAACGATGCAAAGAAAATGATTGTGGGCAGAACTTGAAATGCAAAAAACATTCCCATACTGCCATCAGCATTTGGTGATAGAGCAAGGCTGCCAAATACGAATTTAGCTCCTTCGGTTGTAAAGTTCAAAATGATCACAAAAAAACTGCTGATCCATGCAAAAAATGTTTTGATCCAGCCGAGAGGTGCAAAGTAAGTACCAAGCACATCGCCTTTAATAATTAGTATTGCAAAAACGATCTGCAAACCGAGTCCCGAGATCACAAGTCTCCAATTTATCTTTCTCTTATTATTGGATAATAGGAATGCAATTCCCAGCAGAAGTACGATCCCGAAAATGCCTCTGAATATTGATGTGAAATCCATATAGTTCCGTTAGTTAGATTTATAGTGATGTTTTCGGCATCTTGCTTCATAGCTTTCCAAAGCGCCTACAACAACCCTTTCTGCAGATGAAATTTTTCGCTGGGTCATATTTGCCGGATTACCGCAGACAACACAGATAGCCAAAGTTTTAGTAATATATTCTGCAGCTGCAAGTAATTGCGGAATCGGTTCAAAAGGTTCACCGCGGTAATCCATATCTAACCCGGCAACGATCACTCTTTTACCTTGAGATGCTAATTCATTACAAACATCCACTAAAGTGTTATCAAAAAATTGTGCTTCATCAATTCCTACTACTTGTGCAGCGTGAGCCGTTTTAAGGATATCTCTTGCAAAATCGACAATAGTAGACGGCATCGATTGCTCGCTATGTGAAACAATTTTTTCAGTAGAAAACCTATCGTCAATTCGTGGTTTGTAAATTTGAACATTCAGTTTAGCTATTTGCGATCGCCGCAGCCTTCTGATAAGTTCTTCTGTCTTACCGCTGAACATACAGCCGGATATAACTTCAATCCAGCCGGAATCTTTAGGAACGGAATGAGGTGCAAAATCCACCATAATTATTGCTCTCTTATTTGTTATGATTTATTAAGTTGTTCGTCACCGAAAGAAAAGGGAATAAGGTCTTTGACTTTAAAAACCTTCTGTTCGTCATTCCCATTAGTGATTATCACATCAAGTTCTTTGCCGCAAAGCTCTAAGAGGACTTGTCTGCATGCACCGCACGGAGGTATAAAGTCCTTACTGTCGGATGCAATGGCAATAGCAGAAAAATCATTTTCACCCGCTATTTTAGCGGCGAAAGCAGCTGTTCGTTCGGCACACATTGTTAATCCGTACGATGCATTCTCAACATTTGCTCCTCGATAAACTTTTCCATCTTGTGTTAATAGCGCTGCGCCTACTCTGAATTTTGAGTAAGGTGAATAAGACATTCCTTTTGCTTTTTTGGCTTGATCAGCTAATTTTTTATAATCCATAAAATTGAAATTAAATTATTTACCAAAATAATTCATTATATGTTAAATGCAAACATATTATTACTGCCATTTTGCAGAAAACTTTTTAGCTAATATAAAGAAATAAATTAATTGTATCTCATATATAATCTGTAATAATATTACTTCAAACAGATTGAATTTGTAGCCAAAATTACTTTGAAAAATATTGATCAGAAAAAGATCGAGCATCAATTTTAGAAAGACCGGAAGGAAGAAAACAGAATTGTAGAAAATTAGAATTGCTGAAAGCAACAACACAATATTAGATATGTGCCATAAAGCCAGGAGTATTTTTATTTTTAAAGAATAATGATGCGACGTAGAAGTATGGCGCAGTTTCTGATTTTTATATTCCTTATA
>JAADIB010000094.1 GCA_013151565.1 Chlorobiota bacterium | reverse complement strand
TGTTCAGAAATAATACATTTGCCGGTATTACTTGCTCCTCTATTCCAGGACCTTGATAAAACAATTCCAGTCCTTTTCCACCACCCATTTGAAAATACTCAATTCTTATTTTATGTAGTCCTTTAGTTAGATCAATCTTGCCTGTTTCACCGGCAAAACCATGCGGACCGTCTGCATCAACAACCAGTTTGTCATCAATGAATAATTTACTCCCGTCATTTGAAATTAGATTAAAAGTATAAGTGCCGCCGGATTTTATCTCAATACTTCCTGTAAATAGAATTCCAAATTTTTCATCAAGATTATCAAACTCATTCAAACTAATATTGTAAACTTTGCCGGTTCTTACCGGATTTAGTTTGGAGAAGTTTGGAAGTCTGCTCCAGGCGCCAATATAATATTTATAATTTATTCCATTCTTAAGTGTATCAATAAAAACAATTCTATTGGTTTTTGTAAATCCTGGCTTCATACCTTTTCTAAAAACTCTTGCTTTTATAACCGTACTATTATGAAGTATAATAAACGGTTTAGTAAACAACTTCGAGTTTTCATTAGGCTCACTTCCATCTAACGTAAATCTAATTTCAGCATCTTTTGAATATTGACGAATATTTATCATAACTGAATCCGGTGAGTATAAAGTTGAATCCGGCGGATCGATAACAGGAATGGAAAGCATAGGAAATTTTAACAGCTTACCAAGGTTTTTTGAAATGAAAGTATATTTTCCTGAAGGGACCTCAAAGTGAACTAGGTTATCTTTAACGTCAACAGGTATAATACTCGGATCATCTGAGCTAACCTCCTTAATGCTATTTGCAGGAATATAAACCGATGCATTTGTATTTGGAGGAATCACAATTTTTAATTTCAAATCTCCATTCTTTAATTCCCAATTGCTTTTTATCTCACCATACACAGAGTGATAAGCTACATTTGCAAAATCAAGTTCATTGATAATACTTGGTTTTATTATTGTATGCTTAAAGCCAGGGTTTTGCGGATCAGGATTAATTCCGCCCAGCCCTTGATAGAACCATGCACAAACACTCCCGAACATCGGGTGACTGTGTGAATCTTTTCCCGTCCAAGTTTCCCATAAAGAAAGTTGTCGCACCTCTCTCAATATTATAACCGAAACTTGGGTAATCTCTGCGATTCATAACGGTGTAGGCAAGATCAGAACGTCCGTATTTTGTAAGAACTTCAAGAACATACGGTGTTCCCATCATTCCAGTATCGAAATGACCCTTTGCCGTAACTTCTATATTTTTTACAAGACTTTCAAAAACATTCTGTTCAAATTCTTTTGGAACAATATCAAAAGCGAGTGGAAATACATTTGCACCCTGCCATCCAATGGAATAGCTAAAATTATTTTTATTGAAGTATCTTTTGTTAAAAGAGTTCTTTACAGTTTCAGCAAGTTTTGCGAATGATGCTTCATCTTCTGTTTTATTCAAAGCTTTGGCAATATTTGACATCAGAGTCAGATCGTAATAATAATAAGCAGAACTGACAAAAGAAGGAGGGATTTCTGTAGGAGTTGGCGGTACCCATTCTCCCAGATTTTTTTCTATTATTAAACCATCTTTATCAGTTTGTGTTTTAAGATATTCAGCATAGTGTTTCATACCCTCATAATGCTTTTCAAGAATTGCTACATCACCATAATAGAGATACATATACCACGGAATAATTATATAAGCCGATCCCCACGGTGTTCCTCCGCCCCCGCTTTGGTATGGCGCTGTATAAGGAACATATCCCGTTTTCTTGTTCTGAGCATCAGCAATATCGTTCAGCCATTTAGTATAAAAACTTTTCATATCAAAATCGTAAATCGCTGCTTGAGCTGATATCTGTCCATCGCCGGTGTAACCGCGGCGCTCACGATGCGGACAATCACTTGGAACTCCGCCATGCATATTATCTAACTGTGTTTTTTTATAATCGGTTAATATTCTGTTAAACAGTTCATTAGAACTTTCAAAAGTTCCTGCTGATTTAACATCTGTATGCACAATTTGACCTACGACATTATCAAATGTTAACGGAACAGGTGACCCGGAAATTTCAACATAACGAAAAGCATGCCAGGTAAATCGAGGTTCCCATTCTTCAACTCCTCCACCTTTAAGAATATATGTATCTGTTTGTTCATAAGTATTCCCGTTATCCTCAAAGAATGTCAACTTTAATTTGCTTCCTCTTTTCCCCTGAACTTTCAACTTAACCCATCCTGAAAACATTGTCCCAAAGTCATAACGATAAATACCGTTTTTCGGAGTTGATATTGCAATCGGTTTAATTGTCCCTACAACTCTATCTGGTGGGGACATTTGTGCATATAGTTTTCCTTCCGGTGAGCGGAGAACTTTTGCATTCTCCCATTTGCTGTCGTCAAATCCTTTTCTATTCCAACCAGGCTCTTCAAGACGAGCATCATATATCTCTCCGTAATAAATACTATTCTCTACAATGGGACCTTTACTATCTTTCCATGATTCATCACTAACTATGCTCTGTTTTGAACTATTTTTATCTTCTATCTCTATCTGCGCAATGAAACGCGGCAGATCATAACTCAAAGGGAGATATTCTTCTCTCTCGGACCGGAAGTACCATCCGTTTCCTAATATTACTGCTGCAACATTCTCTCCCTTCTGTAAATAAGGAGTAATATCATATGTTTCGTATAAAACACGAGTGGACATGTTTGCAACTCGTTTATCATCGAAACTATTAACTTGTCTTCTATCGTAATTTGTTTGATTGGGCGAAAGAACATGATCCCCAACTTTCTTTCCATTGATATATAACTCGTAATAGCCTAATCCACTGATGTAAGCACGAGCATTTTGAATATCATTTTTTATAACAAATTCTTTGCGGAAGTATAATGCGGGATTCTTCTGCCCAACTTTTACATTTTGCAATTCTTCTTTACCAATCCATTTGGCTTTCCAATCGGATTCATTAAGCAATCCCATTTCCCAAGATGATATTTCACTCCAAGCAGAAGCTTTATTATTTTGATCCCATATCTTCACTTTCCAGAAAACCTTTTCTCTCGAGTTTAACTGCTTTCCACCATATACAATTTGAATGGATTGGTCTGAAAATACTGTGTCAGTATCCCAAAGATTCCCAATATTGTTTTTTAATTCCTCTTTATCAGAAGCAACTAATATTTGATATGCTTTTTGCTTTACATTATTTTTCGTGGCGCTTAATTCCCAACCCAAACGGGGTGATACGATATCAATTCCAAGCGGATTTCTTAGATACTCGCATCTAAGATCAACTACTTCAATGTTATCATTAGCTGAACATGAATAAAAAGTTAAAAGTGTTATCAAAAACACAAATGATGATTTAATAATTTT
>JAADIB010000206.1 GCA_013151565.1 Chlorobiota bacterium | reverse complement strand
ATCCGTCCAAAATACTTCGTTCATGGATTGATTATATCTGTGATAAAGAATACAATATGTTCAAAGCACTTCAAGATGCTACACCTCAAATGGAAATCGGGATTATGGTAATGTATCTTGGCGCTGAGAAAGCCGGTATTGCTCTCGATAAATATGGCGATGTACCTTTTAGGGTTGGAGAACTGATGTTTGACGATAAAGGTTTTGGCAGGGTGAAAGGTAAAACAGATGAACTTTTTAGCTCATTGTTTCACAGAAGATTTATTAAGCCGGAACTCGCTTACAGCGAATCTACAACCTATCCTGAGGATGCACTTTCAGCTAAGAATATGGCAGCGAAGCTAACAATATCCTTATTATCGGATGTTCGAAATACAATGTTCATGAGTGGGATTAATGCTTTCCCAATTGAATATTGGAAAACGCTCGATCCTGCAATGAAAAAGAGTGCAGAACTTCACAGTGAAATTGCCGGTCATAAACCTAAAGGACCGTTCAAGCATTTTTGGGGATGGGATAGCCGATTGGTCGGGACTGATAAACCCTTCAGCTTATTTCTTGCCTCCGGTATTCCGTTTGAAGTTATCAATAATATAACAAAAGAAGGCTGGATATTTCTTTCCGACGAAGATGCACAGTCCGTTGCGGAAGGAAGGGTATTAGCGAAAAACAATAATCTTGTTGTTCGGAATGAAGCCAAAGTAATGGGAAATGATTTTATACAAATAGATGAAACACTTGAAGATATTTTTGCCTTCAAAAAACTCATTATACCTTTGCTAAAAAACACTCCTTATGTTGAAGGTGATATACCGGTTATATTTTCATGGTATCCGACTGCAGGAAAAGCTCTTCTGTGGAATGTAAATGAAGAAAAGCAAAATTATAATGTAAAGCGTGATGGAAAAATCATCCATTCTGTCGCTATTGACGGTTTGGATGTTGCATTGATCTCGGATGTTTAAAATGTTACTGGCAATACGTTAAACCAAACCGAGAATTATTCAATTATATAGTAACCTATTAATGGAATAAGAAATGACAACATTTAATTGGTAAATAAATTTAGCAATGGGAGGAGCACATTTATGATATCTAAAATTGCGAATGCAGTAATACTGATTATTACATTTTCCGCTGTAAATTCAACGATGATGCTAGCTGAGATACCAACTGTTAGTGAGGTAGATCATAAAACTTCGATTAACGCTAATTTATTTAATAAAATTTCTCTCGATGGCTGGTACACCTTTCTCAAAGGTCGTGGACGTAATAATGATCCCAAAGGAGTCTTCACCGTAAATGATAGCATCCTCAGAATATCCGGAGAAGAGTGGGGCTGTATTACCACCGAGAAAGAATATGAAAATTATCATTTTGTTGCTGAATTTAAGTGGGGTGAAAAAACTTTCGAACCTCGGATTGGCAAAGCTCGTGATAGTGGTATTCTATTACACTCTATAGGTGAAGATGGTGCTTATAGCGGCACTTGGAAGCATTCTATTGAATGTCAAATAATTGAGGGGGGAACCGGTGACTTTATTGTCGTTGGCGATGGAAGTGATAAGTTTTCAATAACGAGTCCCGTAGCTCAAGAAAAACAAGGTAATTCATTTGTTTTTCAGCTAGCAGGCAATCATGAGACTATACAAGGTGGTCGTATTAACTGGTATGACCGCGACCCGAACTGGCAGGATACAACAGGATTTCGCGGAGCAAAGGATGTTGAAAAACCAGTTGGTGAATGGAATAAATTGGAGTGCATTGTTAACCAAGGCAAAATTACTATTTACCTCAACGATATCCTGGTAAATAAAGCTTTTAATGTGAAGCCGAGCAAAGGACGTATCCAGATCCAATCAGAGGGTGCAGAGATATTTTTTAGAAGAATAGAGCTAACCCCTCTACCGAAAAATTATCGACTCATTTACAACAGCGATGCGGGCAACATGTTTATTTACAAAAAACCTCCTATGACACCTGAAATGCTGTATCCATATATTGATGAAGTTGCGGAAACCGGTGTAACCAGCTTTTTTATGAGTCCACATTATGGCATGACAATGATATTCCCCACTGAAGTAGCTAAAATGATCGGAGAGGATGTCAGTGCTGAACTAGCTTCCAATATCTCACTTGATGCGGAACCAAAGACGATTGAACGCGGGGTTATCAATTTGCGGTCATTGATCAATGCTGGTCATGATCCTTTAGGTCTGGTCATTGACCGAGCCCGCAAGATTGGTATGGAGGCTTTTGTTTCCTTTCGGCTGAATGAAGTGCACTGGGTAGATAAGGATGACGCTTTGATTCTTTCCCACTTTTGGAAAGAACACCCGGAATGGCGTATTGGTAAAAATGGTGATTCATTATCTCAGGTTTACTTGGACATTCTTGGACCTAACACAAATCCAATTGTAGCTGGTTGGCTTCCTGGAGGGTTGAATTTTGCCATCCCCGAAGTTCGTGCTCACAAGTTAGCTCAGATGCGGGAGATATGCGAACGCTATGATATTGATGGATTGGAGATTGATTTCCAACGCTTTCCAATGTATTTCAAAATAGGAGAAGAGAGTAAGTACATGGAAACTATGACCGATTGGATGCGTGAGATACGAACAATGACACACGAAGTAGCTGCAAAGCGAGGTCGTCCAATATTACTCTGTGCTCGCATTATGGCAAAACCCGAACAAAACTTAGCTATCGGGCTTGACCCAATAACCTGGGCAAATGAAGATCTCATTGATTTTGTTATTGTGTCTCACTATCTGCGTAACGATTTCCCCTTACCAATAAAGGAATATAGGAAACTATTTCCTAAAGATATTCCAATATATGCGTCCATAGAGGTGGAACCAAAGAAGGAGACTTACAGAGATATTGCTCAACAACTATGGAAGGATAAAGTTGATGGTATTTTGTTATTTAATTTTTTTACTACTCGTGAGAGAGGAAAGGAACCGCCATTCAATGTCATACATGAGATAAGTGGTCCACAAATACTAAATACAAAAGGACAAGATAAAAACTCGCCAGAACCTATACTGCTGGTAGCGAACAAGCACGATGATATTCTAAACTATATCAATCTAAAAACATTGCAGATTATCGACACGGTTTCTACCGGACCAAATCCGCATGAAATAATTATTACACCTGATCAGCGTTTTGCCTACCTGTCCAATTATGAACCGCCGGGAAACACTATCACGCTAATCGACCTGGTACAAAGAAAACATATCAAACAGATTTCCACTGGAGATATCACCCGCATTCATGGGACAGCCATGGCGCCAGATGGCAAGCATGCCTATTTCACTGCTGGACAAACAGGGTATGTAGTGGAGGTAGATACAAAAACAAACATGGTAACTCGCAACATTCCAACACATGGGAAAATTTCCCATATGGTTCTTGTGTCACCGGATAACAAACGACTGTATACTGCCAATATTAACTCACAGAATGTTTCCGTTATTGACCGGCTGACAGGGGAACTTATAACACAGATTCCGTGTGGTCAAGGTGCAGAAGGAATGGCGTTTACTCCTGATGGGAAATACTTGTGGGTAGCTAATCAAACCGGCGGCAGTATTACTATTATTGACCTTGCAACGCATCAGCCCATTGAAACATTTGATTGTCCGGGAATGCCGGTTCGCATCAGGTTCACAGACGACGGCAAACTGGCGTTGATTCCGAGTTGGACATCAGATGGTGAACTGATCATAATAGATGTTGATAAGCGTAAAGAAATAAAACGTATTAAAGTAGGTGGTTATGCTATCGGAGTAGAAATTACTCCGGATGGTAAACGCGCTTTTGTCGGTTGCGAGTTTGAGGATGGTGTGCATGTTATTGATATGGAAACTCTAACAGTAGAAACAGTGATCAAGACTGGTAATGGTCCTGATCCTATGGTGATATGGTATCCACCGGTGAAGTGATATAGATGTTTTTGCAAAAAGTATTCTTGGAAAACAGAATAAGAAGGAAATGACCATGAAAATTCAAAAACAATTCTACATATATATTGTAACGAACTTAATAATATTTTTAGCTTGCTCCACTGAAAAGTTACCACCAACAGATATGGATGGTCATCCGCTCATATCTAAATTTGGAACAATTGATATTGACCTAGTGGAAACAACACCTATTGTTTTTCAAGATAAAGTTTACCGTTTTGAATATGTGAGGGAAGGTTATTGGAACATTAAAACAGTTCCTCAAAGGATGGTTAAGAAATAAAGTATTTCTATTTGTTTAGTTTAGAAGTAACAAAAGTCGGACAGAAACTTAATCTAGTATTCTTTAATAGTGTATAAATATTTAAATATTTTTGAATTGAAGGAAAAAACATTGCTGCTTAATGTATTTTCAATTTTGATTTTTTATATTTTTAATTAGTTGCTTTACTTTCGTTGAACTGATAAAACATTAAGATTAACTGTAGTAGAAACCGATTGTAAAGAAGGAGAATTGAAATTATTAGAAAAATAATTTCTAGAATATTATTTGTCAAAATATGTTTAAAAAATGATTTTAAAAATTAAACTAAACTTGGAGGCAATCATGTCAATAAAAAGAGATTCCAAAACTGAAAGCAAAAAGATTACCAGACGTACATTCGTGAAAGGAACAGCATTGTCAACTGCTGCTTTTATGATCGTTCCCCGTCACGTTCTTGGCGGACCCGGTTTTATTCCTCCAAGTGACAAACTTAATATTGCAGGCATCGGTATAGGCGGTATGGGAAAGAATAATATAAAAAATTGTGCCGACGAAAATATTGTTGCACTTTGCGATATTGATGATGCTTACGCAGCTCCGGTATTCAAAGAATATCCTAAAGCAAAGAAATATCATGATTATAGAAAGATGCTGGAAGAGCAAAAAGATATTGATGCTATAATAATTGCTACACCAGATCATACTCATGCAGTTATTGCAATGGCTGCTATTAAGGCAGGCAAACATGTTTATGTACAGAAACCACTTACACATTCGGTAAGCGAAGCACGCATGCTAACAGAAGCTGCACGTGAGTATAAAGTTGTTACACAAATGGGTAACCAGGGTCACTCCGGTAACGGCACGAGGTTGATCTGTGAATGGATATGGGATGGCGCAATCGGTGATATTAAAGAAGTTCATGCATGGACAAACCGACCGGTATGGCCGCAGGGGATAGAAGTAGATAGACCTAAGGAGACACCGCCCGTTCCGTCAACTCTGGATTGGGACATGTGGATCGGTCCGGCTGCGTTTCGTCCTTACCACCCGGCTTATCTCCCAGAAAAATGGCGGGGATGGTGGGACTTTGGTACGGGGTCATTGGGGGATCTGGGTCTTCACATAATGGACCCCGCTTTCTGGGCATTGAAGCTGAAATATCCTGAAACCGTTGAGGGAAATATCTCCACTTACTGGGAGGGATTCTGGAAGTATACCGAACCGAAAAATGAAATGTATCCGCGCTCAACAATTGTACGTTACAAATTTCCTGAAAGAGAAGGAATGCCCCCAGTAAAATTAACTTGGTGGGACGGCGGTTTGATGCCTCCCAGACCTGAAGAATTGGAAGAGGGAAGAAAGATGGGAGACAGCGACGGCGGCTTGCTTTTTATTGGAGATAAAGGAAAGTTGATGACCGGATGTTACGGGGAAAATCCGCGCCTTATACCGGAAACAAAAATGCGTGAATATAAACTACCTGAGCCAACCATTGAACGGATACCATCCGGCTCAGCCGGTCACGAAAAGGATTGGGTAAGAGCATGTAAAGGCGGTAAACCGGCAAGCTCAAACTTTGATTATGCCGGTCCTTTTGCGGAAATGGTATTGATGGGTAATCTTGCTGTTCGTTTCCCAAACAAAAAACTTTTGTGGGATGGACCGAATATGACGGTTACTAATAATGTAGAAGCTAATGCTTATGTAAAACGTCAGTATCGTGAAGGATGGAGTTTGTAGTACTTAGCAGATGAATGTTGATATCTTAATAATAAAAAAAGATTCTTTTTGGAGGAATTGAAATGAAGATTGGACTCTATGGCATCGGTCTGGATACATATTGGTCACAATTTGAAGGGCTTAATGAGCGGCTGCAAGGTTACCAGCTATCTATAGCCGACCGTATCTCAAATATGGATAAGGAAATGGAAGTTGTTAATACCGGGATTGTAGATAACCCAATAAAAGCCCGTGAAGTAGGAGATTTCTTATCAGAACAAAATGTCGAAGCGATCTTCCTTTATATATCGACATATGCATTGAGTTCAACGGTTCTTCCGGTAGTGCAGAAAGCTAAAGTTCCGGTGATAGTTCTGAGTATCCAGCCGACAAAAGCAATTGATTATGAATCATTTAATGCTTTAGGTGACAGAGGTAAAATGACAGGGGAATGGCTCGCGTATTGTCAAGCTTGTTCTGCCCCGGAAATAGCAAGTGTATTCAACAGAGCAAAAATTGATTATCATTTAATCACCGGTTCGTTGGATGACGAATCAGTTTGGGATGAAATTAAAGATTGGCTCGAGGCTCTTAAAGTGGCTTCAATACTTCGTGATACAAGAGTTGGGTTATTGGGACATTATTATGGCGGTATGCTTGATGTCTATACTGATCTCACAAAACTTTCTTCTGTGTTCGGATGCCATTTCGAAATTATTGAAATGAGTACTTTACACAAATATTTTAATGAGGCAGATGATACACAGATTAGAGAAAAGCTCAAACAATTTCATAAAGATTTTATAGTTGATCCGCAATGTGAAGAAGAAGAACTCTCACGTGCGGCAAAAACTTCGGTTGCACTTGAAAAGTTAGTGTCAAATAGACAGCTTGGATGTATGGCATATTACTATGAAGGGTCGGATGATAAACGATATGAAAATATAGTTACGTCAGTTATTCCTGGAAACACTCTTCTTACAATGCATGGTGTTCCAATTGCCGGAGAATACGAAGTAAAGAATGTTATTGCTATGAAGATCATGGATATTATGGGAATAGGCGGGAGTTTCTCCGAGTTTTATTCATTGGATCTAAACGATGACATTATACTGCTTGGTCACGATGGTCCGGCTCATGCAAAGATTGCAGACGGGAAAGTTAAATTAGTTCCGCTGCCTGTTTATCATGGAAAACCAGGAAAGGGGTTATCAATACAGATGAGTGTCAAGTACGGTCCGGTAACATTACTATCGATTGTAGAGGAAGGCGATGGAAAGGTTAAGTTCCTTGTCGCTGAAGGCGAAAGTGTTCCGGGACCTGTATTGAATATTGGCAACACAAACAGCCGTTATAAATTTTCGATTGGCGCTAAAAAGTTTTTGAAGGAGTGGTCAGAAAATGGTCCGGCACATCATATGGCAATTGGAGTTGGACATGTAGCTGAAAAAATTGAAAAACTTGCAAAAATTTTTAATGCAGTATATTATAAAATATAATAAAAATCGTGCTTGTCACATTGAAGAAAGCAGCATTATTTAAAATAATTTTTACATATTGAAACAGAGGTTAATAATGAAAATATATCATTTTGTCGTAAGTATTTTTGTCATTGTATCATTTTGTTTTACATCAGTGAAAGCGGATGATAAAGATGATAAATCAGCGGTACACACTTTAACGCAATTGCGGTCTCTTTTTATGAATCCGCCGGTTGAGTACCGCAGCGCTCCTCTTTGGGTATGGAACGATGATATTACCGAAGAACAGATAGATCAGCAGCTGAATGATTTTAAGTCCGGCGGAATGGGCGGTGTCTTTATTCATCCGAGACCGGGATTGATCACTCCTTATCTATCGGACAAGTGGTTCTCTCTGTGCGGCTATGCAGTTAAAAAAGGTAAAGAACTTGGGATGAATGTGTGGCTCTATGATGAAAACTCCTACCCAAGCGGATTCGCCGGCGGTAATGTTCCTGCAGAAATGCCCGAATCTTATAACCAAGGTGCGGGATT
This sequence comes from Chlorobiota bacterium, assembly GCA_013151565.1. Taxonomy (GTDB): domain Bacteria; phylum Bacteroidota; class Ignavibacteria; order Ignavibacteriales; family Melioribacteraceae; genus SZUA-22. The sequence continues at coordinate 5,592 of JAADIB010000206.1, read as the reverse complement.
AGTTCTTAAGCGAGTTGATGAATTACCGGAGAACGCTGACAACTCTTTTCTCGTATTAAAATATGATGGTTCAAAGTTCATTGATATTACAGATCAATTGGATAAGGAAAAAAATAGAAAGGGCGACTTTTATGTTTATGAAAAAAGTTATTATCCTAAGAAGGCGTGGCATGGCGGTTATTCTTATGTTGATCTGCTGCATAAAGGAGTGACGGAAAAATTTATTGAGTTGACAATGACTAACGGTTACGAAAAATATATTGGGAGTGAATTTGGAAAAACTGTTCCCGGAATTTTTTCCGATGAACCGAATATATATCCGCCGGAAGGAATTCGCTGGACGCCTTCACTTTTCAATGAGTTTGAAAAACGCTGGGGATATGATCTGAAAACAAATCTGCCGTCACTTATTTATGAGGTTGGAGATTGGAAACGGGTCCGTCATAACTATTATACTACCTTGCTGGATATGTTTATTGAAAGATGGAGCAAACCGTGGTACAACTATTGCGAAAAAAATAATTTGGATTGGACCGGGCATTACTGGGAACATGGCTGGCCTGACCCTCAGCACGGCGGAGATAACATGGCAATGTATGCGTGGCATCAAATGCCTGGTATTGATATTTTGATGAATCAGTATAGTGAAAAAGTCAATGCACAGTTTGGAAATGTAAGATCGGTTAAGGAATTAAGCAGCGCCGCTAATCAGATGGGACGCAATCGGAAGTTAAGTGAAACTTACGGAGCAGGCGGCTGGGACTTACGTTTTGAAGATATGAAGCGAATAGGTGATTGGGAATATGTACTCGGTGTCAATTTCTTGAACCAGCATCTTTCTTATATGACGCTTGAGGGCGCACGGAAGAGAGATCATCCCCAATCGTTTTCTTATCATGAACCTTGGTGGAAATATTACGATATACTTGGTGACTATTTTGCCCGTTTGTCTCTAGCGCTTTCATCAGGAAAACAAGTAAATCGTATTTTAGTTTTCGAGCCAACATCAACTGCCTGGATGTACTTTTCTGAGATAGACCCAGATGAAAAATATGCTGAATTAGGTCCGATGTTTCAAGAATTTGTTTTGGGTTTGGAAAAGCATCAGATAGAGTATGACCTTGCATCGGAAAATATTGTTAAAAATAACGGACAGATCAAGAAAGATAAATTCATTGTTGGTGAGCGGACTTACGATGTAATAGTCTTTCCCCCAAGTTTTGAGAATCTGGATAAACCGACTTTTGAATTGCTAAAAAGATATTTGAAGAACGGCGGCAAAGTACTCTCTTTTGTTGATGTCCCGGATTATATTGATGGAAGCGTATCAAATGAATTGAAATCTTATGTAAAAAAATATTCGACACAATGGATAAGAGTAAATTCCCTTAAAGATCAGCAAGCACTTGATTTGCTTAGCTCAAAAGAAATTCAATTTCAGCAACCGGAAAAGATCAAAGGAAAATTGTTTCATCATCGCAGAGATATGAATGATGGGCAAGTGCTCTTCTTAGTAAACACAAGTTCAAATGAATGGTCTTCCGGATCGCTTGTGATAAAAGGAAAATCCATTAGTGAGCTTGACCTAATTAGTGGAGAGGTGAAACCATATCAGAGCAAATTGAAGGGCAGTACATTAGATGTTTCATTCGATTTACCGCCCACAGGAAGCTTACTTCTTTTGGTAAATGATACGCCTTCAAAAGCTTTGATGGAAATACAGCCAGCGAAAACAAAAATAGTAAATTCCTCCGATGAAGTAAAAGTCAGACAAAGTAAGCCGAATGTTCTGACTCTTGATTATTGTGATCTAAAACTGGGTGATACAGTTGAAAAGGATATTTATTTTTTCCAGGCAGCAGATAAGATTTTCAAATACTATGGTTTTGAAGGTGATCCTTGGAAGAGCGCTGTGCAATATAAAACTTCTATCATAGACCGTAACAACTTCCCGGACAATTCAGGTTTTGAGGCTAGTTACTCTTTCACTGTTGCTGAAGGTGTTGATAAAGAATCCCTTCGTGCTGTAGTTGAGCATCCTGAACTTTGGTCTGTATTAATAAACGACCAAACAGTTAAAGCGGGATCAAATAATTATTGGCTTGATCGAAAATTTGGAGTTTACAACATTGGTGAAAATATAATTACCGGCATAAACAGTATCAAAATAATCGCTTCGCCAATGACAGTTTATTCTGAACTTGAACCTATTTATATAGTGGGTGACTTTTCTTTGAAATCTCAAGAAAAAGGTTGGGAACTTGTTCCGGCAAAGCCGATAAAATTAGGAAGTTGGAAAGAACAAGGTCTGCCGTTTTATTCTGAAGCGGTTTCCTATTCAAAAACTTATGAGATTGATTCTACGGAAAAACGCTTTGTGGTAAAACTCATTGACTGGCGTGGAAGTGTTGCAGAAGTTAAAGTAAATGGTAAATCCGCAGGGATTATTGCTTGGGAGCCTTACGAGTTGGATATTACAGATCAAATAAAAAAGGGTAAAAATGACATTTCAGTTATTGTTTCCGGAACGTTAAAAAATCTATTGGGACCACATCACATTGGGCGTGTCCGTGGATCAGCATGGCCTGCCTCATTTGAATCAGCTAAGGAAAATATACCTTCCGGCAATGACTATGATTTCATTGATTATGGATTGTTCAAAGATTTTGTGCTGATCGAATCGGATGGTCCGCCCCAAAAAGTTTATTGGAAAATTGAATATGTAGCTAAGCCTATATTTGATTCTACGGATACAATAAGCTTTAATTCACCGGTGACAGTAACGCTTTCCGCTCCAACTGACGGTGCTGAAATTCGCTACACTCTGGATGGCAGTAAACCGAATAAATCCTCTAACCTTTATACCAGTCCAATAGTATTGGAACGAAGTACTCTTTTAAAAGTACAGTCATTCAAAGAGGGATTGGTCGAAAGCCCGGTTGTACAGCGTAATTTCTATATTATCGATAAGGATAAAAATGGTCTGGAGTTTCGGTACTTCGAAGGAAATTGGCAAGAACTACCGGACTTTAAATCACTTACCGAGATCAGGAAAGGACATGTATATGATTTAGTTTTGGAAGGGATAGAAAGACGTGCGGCACATTTTGCTCTTGAATTTACTGGTTATCTGAAGATTGATAATAGTGGCGAATATAATTTTTATACTGTTTCCAACGATGGGAGTAAATTGTTCATTGATGGAAATGAAGTAGTAAATAACGATGGTTCTCATGGTCCTTTTGAACAAAGCGGAAAGATTAATTTAAAAGCTGGAATACATCCAATTAGGTTAGAATATTTTGACGGCGGCGGTAGTCAGGAATTGAAAGTATTTTATAGCGGACCAGGAATTCAAAAACAAGTTATTCCGCTGGATAAATTAATATTAAAAGATGAGTAATAAGGGAATACGAATATCGTTTATAGAAGCTTTTTAATAACCTATTTTTGTATTCTGTTTCGAGTAGTATTATTTAAAAAATAGAATTGCTAAAATTTTTAAGTTATGCATCTTTACTGCAAAGCGTGTAAAGTCTGCGTGTAGCTGATTTTAAATTTAGGATAATTAGATGGAAAATAAATCGAATCAATTGATTAGTTATATTGCTCCGGCAGCCCCAGCAACACGTAGACCTGGGACTGGTACTGAGCCATTTATTCGACCTGAAATTGGCTTCACCCCAAAATGGTATAAGCATAGTCTAAATATTACCTTTGATGAAAAATGGCATACAGATCCAGCTTTCCGTCGTGAAACGATTTTAATTATGCGTAAAGAATTACGTCGTCGTTTCCCCAATACAAAAATTGGTCGTATTGATGAGCCGGATAAACCACTTGACCTATTAACTGGCACTTATGGTTCTGTAAGTATTGCAGCTATTTACGGTATACCCATAATTTATGCAGAGGATAACTGGCCTAATTGTGCGCATAAGTATATGACTGAAGAGGAGATTGCTAATTTAGTACCACCAAATCTTGATGAAAACATACACTTTCAGAATTTAATGAAACAAGTTGATTGGATTGCTGAAAAAGAAGGAAGGGTCGAAGGATTTATCAATTGGCAAGGTGTCTTAAATAATGCCCAGCGTTTACGAGGACAGGAGTTGTTCTTAGATATGATGGTAAATCCAAACCTCGTTCATCATCTGTTTGATTGCGTTACAACTACTATGATCGATGCTGCTAAACGTCTGCATGCTCGCCAAAAAGAAACTGGTGTTGACATTAAGTTTTTCACAATGAGCAATTGTCTGGTAAATATGATTTCTTCCGAACATTATTCAGAATTATTACTACCCTATGACCAACGAATTGCCGAGGCTTTTGAAATAGTTGGAATTCATAATTGTGCATGGAATGCTGACCCGTATATGGATTCTTATGCAAAAATTAAAAACATCAAATATATCGATATGGGACATGATTCAGATTTAGTAAAAGCTAAAAAACTAGTTCCACAAGCACGTAGAGCAATCATGTACACACCAATGGATCTTGCGAGTAAATCTCTTGATGAGATCAGAACTGATATGGAGAAAATTGCAGAAGATTATGGACCTTGTGATATAGTTGCTGCTGATATTGAATTTGATACACCTGATCAGCGTGTTTTAGATTTTATTAATATTTGTGACGAAATCAATAGGAGAAAAAAAATTGAAGAATAATTTGATAAAAACATTTACGATAGTTTTTACAATACTATTATTAGTAATGTGTAAATCTCAAAATAGTAACAATAATAATAGTGCTGATAAAAAAGGATTACAAAAACTCAAGTACAATGATCCAGATTTAATTGTTGATTTAGGTGTTGGACTTTGGGCGTGGTCTATCCCAACCGATTATGATGGAGATGGAGACTATGATCTATTAGTCTCATGTACTGATAAACCTTACAACGGAGTTTATTTTTTTGAAAACGTTGAAGGTAATGTGAAGATGCCTACCTTTAAATCCGGTGTAAGAATTTCAAAGGGTTATAAAAATATTCAACCGTCATACATAGATGGTAAATTAAGATTGTTAATACCAGGCAAAGAGATATTGAATCTACAAGAAGAAAAGATAGTTGATATTTATCCAAAAGAAATAATCAATAGTACAGCGAAAAGAATTAGAGCTAAACAGTGGAAGTATTGTGATTATAATGGTGACAATACCTTAGACCTTATTGTAAGTGAGGGAAACTGGACGGACTATGGTTGGGATAATGCATTTGATAAAAACGGTAAGTGGAAGAATGGTCCTTTACATGGAAATCTTTATTTCATTAAAAATATCAACACAAATGAAAGTCCAAAATATGCAGAGCCAAAATTAATTTATTCTGATAATTCTCCGATTGATGTATATGGAATGCCTTCTGCTAATTTCGAAGATTTTGATAATGACGGTGACTTAGACATTATCTGTGGCGAGTTCTTGGATAAGTTCAGTTATTTCGAAAATATTGGTGACAGAAAGAATCCTAAATATACTTCAAGAGGATTCCTAACTAATTTGAATAAACCAATTACAATGGATTTGGAAATGATTGTCCCTGTAGCAATTGATTGGGATAAAGATGGCGATATTGAT
>JAADIB010000273.1 GCA_013151565.1 Chlorobiota bacterium | reverse complement strand
ATTTCAGTGAAAAAGACAAACTACCAAATTGTCCTGAGAACTGACCAATACCAAATATCGGCAGATAATTTTACAATCAGCTCTGGCCGAGCCTTCGGTGTTGATACTGATTCCAAGCAACTAAAATACTTCGAGGGCAAAAGCCGTTCACCCAGATTGAGTTTTGAGAGGAAGGAGAAAAACGACTTGCATGTTGGTATTGTTGAAGTTGCTAAACACGAGCTACCAATCTGGACATTACAAAGCGAGAAACCTCTCAACGTAGCACAAACTGTTTATGGTCTTGAAGTTGGTAAGAAATACAACTTGCTCTCAGATTCGAAAGTTATTGGAGAAAAGGTTGCTGATGCAAATGGGAGTTTGTCTTTTTCACTGAAATTAACAGACGGACATAAAAAACATATCACTATGACGGCTGTCGGTCTAGATAATAGCAAAGATTAAGTTGAAAGAAGGGGGCATATCCCCTATCAAAGAAGGAATAGATGTTGTATTTAAAATTACTGATAGTTGTTAAAATAAGTTATATGAATTAAATAGCAAAGTAGAGAGAAAAAATATGAGAGATTCAAAAATAATTTTCCTGTTTGTTGTATTTATATTTTTATCGCCAAAAGTATTTGGACAAAAACTGACACCAGAAATGCTTGGTATGGCTAGGGAGGATATTAGATTTACTGATAACCAACTAAGACTTTTTAATGGCAGAGGGTGCATTTATGTTAAACAGAATAGTTTGACAGGTCTGCACGCAATTCAATTCCCGCCTATTGATATTAGCCAATACCAGTTCAGACTCGATTTTCGGGATGAAGATAATAACATTCTTATACAGGATAACATACCTGAACTTTGGGAGGATTGGAAAGAAAGGAAATCTGGTTATGACCCGCTGGGAGTCAATTTCAGAGCTGGCTATCCCAATGCTGTGCTTATCCAGGATGGATATTGGAAACCTAACTCTTATTATCGTAATGGTACTTATCATAAAAGATATGGCAAACAATGGATATCGTTCGCTATAGAAACTGAAGCAATGGTATCTGGAACCAGAGATGAAGTCTATCTTGAGGTCAGTATTACAAACCGTAATGATAAACCGTTATCACTAACATTAATCCCTGTACAGTTGGTTCGTTTTGAGGACAATTCTACGTCAGGAAATGAAAATATCTATCAAAGAATAAGCCCGTATGTTCTTAAAAATTCACAGTACCAGATCTCATTAAGCAGTGATCTTAAAGAACATGATAATGACGGCTGGAAATTAGTGCTCAAGGGAAAATCTACAAGGGTTGCTCGCTTTGCTATTCATGCACAATCTGTCGAGAATGAAGATCCCGGTGTTTATGTTCCTGATATTGAACAACGTATGCTTGAAGCTCAAGAGACAACTCGAAAGCGTTTGCAATGGGCGGCTGAAAAATTACCGACAATTAAAACCGAGAACAAAAGATTAGATGAATTTTACAAACGTTCTATTCTGTCTGTTGCTGAAAGTAAATGGGAACGGGAAAATTTTATTGCTAACCCTTTCTGGGCAGCCGGACAATGGCTCTATACAATTCCTTGGGACTTATGTTTTTTGAGTGATATGCTCACTATGATGAGTCCGGCGAGTATGCGTGAAACAATAAGTTTGTTTTTTAGTGAAGATGAACTTGGCTGTTCAAACATAGGTTGGGATGGATGTGCGCCGGGAGTTTTCTATATCATGCAGCCATTTGCGCTTAAGATGATGATTGATTCTTATCTGCGTCAAACGGGTGATATAGAATTTTTAAACAAAGAATTATCAGGTAAAACCATTCTCGGTTGGATGAAAACCTGGGGTGATATTCTGCAGAGTGATTTTACCACAAACGGAATGATAGACATTGGGAATGATCCGGAAGCTCTAGTGGAAATACGTACAGACGGTTATGATAACATTGTGCCCGTGCTTAATGGACATGCTGTTGAATTTTATAAGTGGCTGGGTTTATGGTGTGGGGAATTTAATGATCCCGACAGTACAAAGTTTAATGAACTTGCTGCAGATTTGGAAAAACGATTCCATGAAAATTTATGGAATAAAGAAAAACGTTGGTTTGATAACCTTTATCCTAATGGCGCAAGAAAACCAGTCTATTCTAATCTTCTTTTTGATTTAATTGGCACCGATGTTTTAACTGGCGAAGAGAGGCTCGGACTTTTATCACATCTGAATGACAATGAATTTTTAGGTAAATATAGTATCTATTCCATATCAAGACAAGATCGTGTGCATTGGGATCGCGTTGATACCGATTGGGGTGGCGGCGGTTCCTACACTGGTGTTCCGATGCAGTTAGTTCGCAATCTTTATCAAACTGGAATGGGAGAGTTAGCATGGACTATCTTAAATAGATTTACAAAGTACGTGGATCATTTCCCATATATATCACAGAATTTGAGAGCTGATGAAATATTCCAAGACGAATCATCGATGGCTGTAGCAATTTGTGCCGGCGCTGGTGTTGAAGCAATTGTTTTTGGACTATTTGGTCTCACTCCTCAGATAAACGGCACACTTGATATTCGTCCTTATTATTCCTACGATATTGGTAAGTCCAGTCTCAATGACTATCAGTTTCGTGGTCACAGTTACGATGTCATTATGAATAGATATGGTTTTAAGCTAATGCGTGATGGTAATGATTATGGCTCTTATCGTCATGGTGAATCTGTAAGAATTTTGCCTGATGGTAAAATAATGACTACCGACGATATGCGTGCCTCAACCCCTACTGTTGATGAGGATAATTTTGTTTTTGTTGATACTAAGGAAATTATTTTGAGCACAGAAACGCCCGGTGCATCAATTTATTACACATTGGACGGTAGTAAGCCATCCAAACAAAGTACCGTATATAGCGGTCCGTTCACTATTTCAGAAAGCAGCCAAGTGAAAGCAATTGCCTATCGTACTGACTTGAAGGCAAGTGAAATATCGATGATTTATTTCAACAAAGTAGATGAATCGGAAATAGAATCACCACCGCTGATGATCAAAGATTTTTTAATCTCGCAATCTTTTCATGGATATGTTGGTGCAGAAGGGAAAAATAAATATCCAATGAATAATCCTGATATTAAATGGAAAAGAGCGGAAGTGGACGAAAGGGGAATTGTATGGCTAAGTAAGCAACTGACACCGTTTAACAACTGCCATGCTTTTGCTGTTACTGAAATTATCAGTGATGAAGAAGTTGAAGCAACAATTTTAACCGGTACAAATGACGGTGCATTTATATGGCTTAATGGTGAATTGATACTCGAAAGTTATAAAGAACGTCCTCTTTATTACAATCAATTTAGCTTGCCTGTTAAACTTAAAAAAGGGGAAAACGAATTAGTCTTATTGGTTTCACAGGGCGGGGGCAGCTGGGGTTTCCATGTCAATATTAAGACTGATGGAAATAAACTAAAGGTGGTACTGCCGGATATGGAATTATTGAATAAAAAGTGATGAGAGTTGAAAAATGAACTACCTAGTTTCAACCAGACAAAGTAGTTCATTAATATGGCAGTTTCAGTCTGACTATAGATAAATTATTATTTCCTTTACGGGTTTTGAAGTAAGCTACAAATTAGCTTTACCTTGCTTCGATTTCCAATAAAGGTAAAATGTAAGTGCAGCGCTAACAATAGCCATCGAGAGCAATAATATTAGTATCGGTACTATCGATTGATCGTATTTTGTATAAAGCCACCCGATAATTTCCTCTTGAAAAATCGGTCCGATAGAGCCGGTTCCATTTATGATTCCCGCAGCAACTAACGCTCCCTTTTTTGAACCAACATCAATAGCCCCAACGCCTGAGATGAGTGAGTCGGGACCATATAACATGAATCCCGCCAATCCCATTGAGATTGTAAAGAACATCAAGTCAGTAGCACCCTTTGCATACATCAGAATAAATGCTAATGCCATTAAACTAAGCATAACAGCCGATAGCAAAGCCCGTTTACCCTTGAAAAGTCTATCGGAAGCATAACCGGCAAATAATACTCCGGCGAATCCTGCAACATCAAAAACCGTAGACAAGTATCCTGCATTGCTTACTTCCATACCAAAATTTTTATTTAGGAAAAACGGTACCCAGCTCCAAAGAGCATATCGTAAAAATTTGATACTAAAATAGATCAAACCCATCGTTATTACAGTTGACCACACATCTTTCGACCAGCCTAATTTTTCGGGATCATCTTTCTGCTGGTAACTATCTTCTGACGGGTCGCACGATTCACACTGGTCATCATCATCTTCAATCGGATCAAGTCCAACATCTTCGGGACGATTAGGATGAAGAAATAACACAATTGCCCAGATTATTAAAAGCACAATTGAGGCGCCGAAAAATGACCATCTCCAGCCGAACTCACCCAGCATATATGCAGCGAAAGATGTAGCGACAATTGAGCCGACTTGATAACATGTAGCCCAGAACCCTAAAATAGTTCCGCGCTTATCTCTCTTGAACCAATAAGCCAACGAGCCGATACAACCAGGCCAGCCGGTACCTTGTGCTAAACCGTTTATTGAGAGGAACAGAAAAATAGTCCAGAAACTATTTGAAATCCCGAAGGCAAAATTACAAGCTAAAGAGATTCCCATCCCGATAAGAAGTAATAATTTAGGACCAAGTTTTCTGCCGAAAAAAGCACTTGAATATTGTCCTACCATATAAAAAACCAAGTAGGCTGTTCCAAGATGTGCCAGATCAAGCGTAGTAAAACCTAATGAATCTGCTAGTGGACTTTTTACAACATAGAATGCTTTACGCGCAAAGTAATATCCAATATAAGCCAGCCATGTAGCGCTGAATATTTTTATTTGCCACGATCTAAGTGCGCTCTTCTCACCTAATAAGTTCGTTATCAATATTATTTATCCCTATTTGTTCTGATTTTTCAGCATGAGGAATCACTAATTTATTTAACCAATTAACAAACTCCAACTGTCTAATTGAATCTTCTATCACATCTTCATCGATGCCATATTTCCAGCGGAGATCTTTTCTGGAATGGTCATTATATATTTTCTCAAGATCCTCAACATATGTCATCAGGTCGTTTTGACCTTGAAAATAATTTTGTTTGATCAGTTTCTCATCTCTTGCAATAATTAATCTTGCGACTTCGTGAAGATCATATTCGGGATGATATTGTGGTGCCCAGAAAATTCCATTTTTATGTTTTACCGATACAGATTGAACTCTGGTAAATTCGTTTGATGCAAGCCATTCCCCACCTTCTGGAAGTTTTGTGATCTCATCATCATGACTAATAAAGCCGTCAAATACGGGAGGCTTACCTTCATACATCGGATGTTTAAGTCCTTCCGGTGTGAGGTGCATTTTTCTTGCTAGCCCCATCTCTCTTCCTTTCGGATTTAGTTTTACTTCTCCGCCGGCGGCATAAACTGCAATTTGCGCAGCCCAGCAGCTTCCGAATTGAGGCACGCCAACTTCATAAGCTCTTTTGCAGAGATCAACCATCTTAACAACACGTTCGTCATGATCGTGATATACTGTCAGATTACATCCAGGCCAAAGAACGCCATCATATTTTTTTAATTCTTCTTCGTTCGGGAGAACAACACCGGGATCACTCGAATAAAAAATATCATATTTTGCATGGGGCATGTGCTGAAGTAATAATTTTGCATAAAGTTCGCCGGCTTTTGTCATTCCAACTTCATCAAATTGGTCACGGCTTGGTTTTGGATAACCGTCAATAATAATAAAATTTAATTGTTTCATAAGCACTAATCCTTCAAGTTTTCAATTAAGTTTGATAATTCACCATAATCTTCAAAATAAGCATCTGCTCGGTTCCTATCGCTTCCACGGTCAAGTGCGGCTAGGCACAGAATTGAATGCATTCCCATTTTTTCCGGTCCGAGAATATCGTTATGTTCTCTATCACCGATATGAACAATTTCATTGAACTCAACTCCAAGACCTTCCTTCGCTGCATTGAAAACACACTCGTGAGGTTTTGAACATCCAACCTCATCGGAGAAAACAAATGTGGAGAAATATTGAAGTAGTCCTTCATCCTCAAGTAATTTTCTTAATGATCTGCCGGGACTGAAGATAGCGTCAGAGATCACTCCTAGTTTATATTTTTCGCTTAGTGTTTTTATTGCATCATGAACACCCTGAACAAAGTCGGGACGGAATTCCAATTCCATCTCTTCATGGAGTCTAACTAATTCCGCTAATTCCTCATCGGGTAGAGTAACGCCTATTCCTTTCAGCACCATTTCGAGTCGTTCTTTAACAGACCAAGTAACGTGCTGGTCGTGCCAGACTTTCCTGAATGCAGCATCTTGAGCATCATAAGCTGCATTAACAATTTCCTGTGAAACTTGCTGATACTTGTCAACAAATTGTTTTACTAACTGTCTTCTCTCTGTCGCTTTGGTTGGTCTGCCGGCAGCTTTTCTTTTGGGTTCATCGGAATCGTCAATGAATACAGTATCCCAAAGATCAAATGTTATTGCTTTGATCATGTTTATAAGTTTCCTTTCCTAGTTGGCTTCGTACAATCTACACTTATTTATAACTCTATTATTATTTTTAATATACTAATATTTATTTGATAGAAAAAGAATGCTACGTCAGCCAAGTGTAACATTTCTAAAAACAATTTGTCTAAAATATAGAGTTTATATTAGATTATTCTCACCTTCTTTATTTTAATAAATTTTCAATTATTTTTCTTACATCACCTTTAACAACTGGTTTCGGATTAAGCGGACGGCAAGGATCGTCCATCGCATATTCCTCAATACCCTCAATATCTTCCGTTTTAATACCGATCTCTTTTAAGTCAGTGGGCATACCAACTTTCTTAAGCCATTTTTCAATTTCTGAGATTACCGCTATCGCATCATTCTCAGTATTGAGTAATGTTCCAAGTGCAGCCATCTTTTGGTTCACTTTTTCATCGGTGATATTATACTTCATTACTTCAACAAGAACTGCAGCGTTTGCAAGTCCGTGATGAGTATTGTAATACACACTCAACGCATGAGCAATAGAATGATTTATTCCCAATCCTTTTTGAAAAGCGGTGGCGCCCATTGCAGAAGCCATCAGCATTTCACCACGAGCGGCAACGTTGTTTCCATCCTCTATAACAATTGGTAAGTACTTGAAGCATCGGTAAATTCCTTCCTTTGCTAAACCATCTGCGAAAGGATGAAATACATCCATAATGTATGCTTCCAAATTGTGAACAAAAGCGTCAACACCAGTAGCAGCGGTTAATTTTGCCGGAAGTGATAAAGTTATTTCCGGATCAAGCACTGCAATATCGGGCATCATTTTAGGTGAAAAGATTATTGTTTTTTTGTTGGTTGATTCAACAGTGATTACACTACTTCTACCGACTTCACTTCCTGTGCCTGCAGTAGTTGGAATTGCGTAAAAAGGAGGCATCTCATTAACGATATACTTATCGCCGCCTTTTGTATCATCCAATATTTCAAGGGGTTCATCGTGAACTGCTGTTACCTTTATAGTTTTACCAACATCAATCGGAGAGCCGCCGCCGAGACTTACAATAAAATTACAGTTGTTTTCTTTAAATATTTTTGTTCCTTCAATAACATTTTGTTCTGTTGGATTTGATACCACATCACTATAGCTGTGAATTGTTATATCTTCATCGGCAAAATGTTTTCGTAATTTATCAGCTAGTCCTACTTTTTCAATACCTTGATCGGTAACAAGCAAACCGATTGAAAGACCTTCGCCCTTAATGATCTTTGGCAAGTCAGCTAAAGCGCCCGGACCATATTCCATTCTGGTCGGGAAACTATAAGTATGTCTTGATAATGGCATTATATTTCTCCTAATTTTTTCTTAATCCTAATCCCGCCAATAAAACGGTGGGTAAACTTAATTGTTGTTCTTAATCTTCTTCAAAACTACATGCAGTCATTCCCGCAATCTTTAAGCGGGAATCTGCTTTATATTGGATTCCGGATAAAAGCATTCGGGAATGACAATTTGCAAAAACAATTCAGTATTTTGAAGGCAATAATATTATATAGCTTAACTTAAATTTTACCCTTACGACTACCAATTCACGTTCTAATGCTGTACTTTCAAATGATAACTCTTTGGTCTGGTCAAGTGTTCATATCCAACTTTGGAAAGTGAACAGCCTCTGCCGGAATCTTTAACTCCAACCCAAGCGAGATAAGGATCGAGATAATCACAGCGATTCATGTACCAAGTTCCGGTATTTACTTTATTACCTATTTCTATTGCTTCATCTTCATTTTCAGTCCAGATTGAAGCGGTTAATCCGTAAGGACTATCATTCATTAATTTAAGAGCTTCCTCGTCGCTCTTGACTTTCATTATTCCAACTACGGGACCGAAGCTTTCATCGTACATTACATCCATACTGTGATTAACATCAATCAATACTTGTGGAGCCAAATAATTTGTATCTTTTTTTGCAGCCGGGAAAAGTGATTCATCAATCATTGCACGAGCGCCAGCCGCAACAGCATCCTTAATATGTTTTCTTACCAATTCTGCTCCGCTTCGTTTGGCAACCGGACCTAAAGTTGTTTCCTCATCAAGAGGATTTCCTAAAATATATTTTTTTGTCAGCTCAACATATCCTTCAACAAATTTATCGTAAACCGATTCATGCACATAAATCCTTTCGATTCCGCAGCATGATTGTCCGGAATTAAAAAATGCACCGTCAACAAGGTTTTCTACTGCATAATTCAGGTCAACATCTGATCTTACATATGCAGGATCTTTTCCGCCTAGTTCCAATCCAACGCCAATAAATCTTTGAGATGCAACTTTCTGAATTTCATAACCTCCGCTTACTGATCCTGTAAATGCAACAAAATTAACCCGAGGGTCTTTTATCACGTTTGCTGTATCTTCATGCGATAAATGTAAATATTGAAAAAGTCCCTCGGGAAGTCCGGCTTTTTCAAAAGCTTCTGCAAAACGTTCTGCTACTAAAGGTGTTTGAGCCGAATGTCTTAATATTACTGCATTGCCAGCTAATAAAGCAGGTACAACACTATTTACTGCAATTAAATAAGGATAATTCCATGCAGGAACAACGAACACAACTCCTAACGGTTCTCTTTTAATATATCTATTAAACCCTTCCTTCTCTTCAACAAGTACGTCAGCTAATGAATTCTCCGCCAAGTTGACCATGCCCGTTGCACGTTCTATAGTTCCATTTACTTCGAGCGGGGAGTATTTAATCGGACGACCCATCTGCCATGTCAGTTCTTCACTGATTCTCTCTTTAATGCTTTTGAACGCTTCGATGAACTTATTAATATATTCCTTTCTTTCTGAGACCGGACGTTCTTTCCATTCATTTTGAGCTTTTGTTGCAGATGTTAAAGCAGCATCGATATCTTTTTGAGTATGCATCTCGCACTCATAGTAAACACTTCCATCAATCGGAGAGATTACTTTTAAAGTTTGTGACATTTAATTATTCCCTTACTTATAAAAAAAAATTATAATCTTTAAACTAACTAATTAATGTAGTATTTGCTACATTTGATGTAGAATTTATTTAAATTAGACAATCGATTGTCTGAAATCTAGTTTTAAATGTATAAATTTATTCATATTGCAAATTAGACTCATTTTTGGAAGAAAAACAACAGATATAAATCTTGTCATTTATGTATTTATATATGATTTGTAAAAATAGATGATAACTTATTATTCAATTTTATTTATGGATTTCTTCAAATAATTCTTTATCGAATAATATTATGTAGTAGTTACTACATTTTTATACGAGAAAAGATAAGATACAGTCAAAAAAACGAGCAGAATTAAAACATTTTTTATTTCTATAAAAACTAAATAAGTAATAATAATAAATTGTAATTGAAGTTGAACAAACGATTGACTAAGTTTGAAAAAATTGGTTTAAGTCTTAAATCATCAAGAGATATAGCATATATTTTATAAATAAAAACATTCGAGGCAATGATGAAAATAATAAAAGGATTGTTGATCGTATTCGCTTTAAGTTTAATTATTAGCTGCTCAGAAAAGAGGGAAAATGATATGAAAACTAATGATCAGAAAAATGATAACTCCAAAGTAGAAATAATTGCTCATCGAGGCGGATCAAAGTTAGCGCCTGAAAACACTCTTGCTGCATATAAAAATGCGATCAAGCTTGGTGTTGATATGATTGAAATTGATGTTCATCTATCAAAAGATGGTAAAATCATTGTAATACACGATGAGAAAATTGACAGAACTACCAATGGTAAGGGCACAGTTAAAGATATGACTTTAGCCGAGATAAGGAAATATGATGCCGGTGGTTGGTTTGATGAGAAATTTAAAGGTGAAAAGATTCCTACGTTGGATGAAGTAATGGAAACCTTAAATGGAAAAGTTAAGCTGCTTATCGAAATTAAAGATGGTGATGAACTCTACCCTGGTTTAGAGAAGAAAGTTGTTGAAACCATTCACAAGTATAATGCAGTTGATTGGGTAATTGTTCAGTCATTCAATGAAAATTCTGTTTTACGAGTTAGAAAAATGGATCCTTCAATAACTACATTTTATTTGTTGGGTAGAAATTTTGGTGATTTCTATTCAAATGTTGCAAAAGAAGTTAATGCCGGTGATGCAGTAATCAAGAAGTATGACGGAATTGCACCTCACTATTCAATGTTAGATTCGGAAAAAGTCAAAATATTTCATAAAGCAGGATTTAAAGTTTTTACATGGACTGTGGATAAACCTGAGGATATGAAGAAGATCATAAATATGAATGTTGACGGTATTATCACCAACTCTCCGGATAAGTTAAAGGAGATATTAAATAAATAACTTGTAGTTACACGGAATTTTAGATGAAATCAATTATTCTATTTATTTTATTCACATATAGCATAACTATTACGGGGAGTGATAAAGAAAACATAACTCGTTTTACTAATAATGTTATGCCTACGTTAGGATGTTGGTTTTGGGGGGAAAAAGAGTTTCAACCTGATGGTTATAAACAATTTATAGATCAAGTCAGTCGTCATTCTTCTTATGATTTGCTGACAACCAGTATCAGGGCTTTTAAAAAAGAAGTGACAGACATTGAGGTTCACGATCAGATCAAGGCTGCTGCAATCTACGCAGAAAAACACGGCGTTCCAATTGTGATGGACCTTGATGTGCGACTAGCACGGCGAGCCTTCGAAGAAAAATATCCCGATGAGCTTCAAGAAATGCTGATACTTCAAGAGGTCGAACTTTCCAACGATAAAAGTGTCGAGTGTGTTATTCATAGTTTCGATCTTGGTGATCACTATACACATAGAACTACTAATTATATTCCTCTTCGTGGTTCATTAATACGTGTTTATTCTTATGTTCGCGATTCAGCGGGAATAGATCCGCAGACACTAAAAGATATTACCAAAGAATGCGAGCTGCTATCTGTCACTAAAGATTCTGTTCAGGTTATAATACCAAGGGATAAAAATAGTATTTCAAGTAAGGCTTGTGTTTTAGTTTCTTTTACGCATCTAACACCGGATGTGTTTGCTCCTCACATAAAAGAATTTCAGCGACAAATCATTAAGCAATATTCTGATACACAGTTAGCCGGCGTTTGTAAGGATGAATGGGGTTTTCCTCCTAGCTTTGATGGGAATCCTGAAAAAAATCAATTCTGGTATTCGAAACATAGAGCGTTAGCTTATTCGGAAAGAACAAACGGACGTGATCTGATAGCTGATTGCTTATTAATGTCTTTCGGTATCAAGGGAAAAGAAAAGCAGCGTCGCATGGCTATAAATCATTTTATGGAAATGTCTTGGAAACGCAATGGTGATCTGGAAGATAATTTCTATAATACGGTAAAAGAAGTATTCGGCGCCGATGCTGTTGTAGCTACGCATCCAACATGGTGGCCTTATCCTGATCTACGC
This sequence comes from Chlorobiota bacterium, assembly GCA_013151565.1. Taxonomy (GTDB): domain Bacteria; phylum Bacteroidota; class Ignavibacteria; order Ignavibacteriales; family Melioribacteraceae; genus SZUA-22. The sequence goes on along the minus strand of JAADIB010000273.1, from coordinate 1,683 downwards.
GAATTTAAAAAGAATGGTTTAGATTGGTGGGTTGCAACCAGGGATTGGGCACAGACTGACGAATTGACTCCGTTCGCTGTACGGACTGCACTTTCCAAAAAATGGAATAGTCCGATTTGGTACAATATGTACTACTCAAAAAATAAAAAAGATTACGAAAGTGCTGTTTGGAGCTATGCGCTAGCCGGCGGTAGAGTTAATTATCACCGTCCTTACCCAACTGAGAACTTAGAAGATGCCCGGAAGGAACTTTTACGCGGAGATCTTATGTTGGCAGAAAGCAGAGTTCACTTATTGAACTTTATTAGTCAAAGTCCGTTAGATTGCCCTGTAGCAGTAGTATTCGGTCATGCATCAGCGATGAACTGGGATGGATCGGGTTATAATGATGTGGGGATGGAATTAGTGGATAACTTTTGGCGAGAAGGGTTTCCTGCAGATTTGATCCCCAGTAGTGAGATTGAGAATGGAAATTTGTATATAAATAATGACGGTAGGATCAGTTATGGACCACAGTCCTATAGTGCGGTTATCCTTTACAACCCGGAATTTGAAAAACCCTCAACTGCTGCCTTTTTCAATCGAGCACAAGAAGGTTCCACAAAGCTATTTAGGATAGGAGATTGGACCCAGGATTTTAATGGAAATACTTTTAACGGTGATTCAGTATTACCTGGAACCATGTCTAAATTTTCAGATATAAAATCACTAATGGCAGAAGTGACCATAACTTTACAATCACAAAAGATAGTTCCGCAGACACCTGCAACTTCCGAATTGGTTGGGTTTGGACATACTTCCAGTTCACCGCCTACTACGGGATTTTGTCGTCTTATTGATGGGACAATTATTCAGATAGCCGGAACAAATAATGTTGCCGGTGATCCTATTCATTCTACTATTGAAGTAGGCAAGGACAACGTGATCTTTGATGCGCTGGGAGTAGCTGCTGTTCGACTCGATGATAATGGAAATATGAAAGCTCTCGCAGCTGGAGGATTAAGTTACTTTAAAGCTGGAGATTTTGAGATCAAATTAGATGCACCAGCGGATATTGCTCTTTGGCAAAGTAAAGAGGGTAAATGGATTGGTGTTCTACAAGGAGGAAATGGTGATATACCCCTTACGTTATTGAATATCACTGATGATTGGATACGACTTGACATTCCACTTCCACTTGAAAACGAATAATTTAAAAAAGTATTGATAGTAGAGAAGAAAATTGAATAACAATTTCGGATATATAAATAATAACCTAAAAGTGATTGAACTATCTTAAAAATAAATTAAATATAATATGATAAAAATAGGCAAATAATATGGAACTGAGATCAATTATCAAAGGATTTGTTCTTTTAATTACAATTACTACTTTCTTACAAGGTGCTCAAATGAAAATTTCAAATTTAAGATGTGAGGATAAAGTAAATCCTCTTGGAGTAGATATTGAGAATCCCCGCTTTAGTTGGAACTTAGAGTCAGACCAGCGTGGGGTCAAACAAACTGCTTACCAGGTATTTGTTGCAACAAATTTGGAAGACTTAAATTCGTATAAAACTGATGTTTGGAATAGCGGTAAAGTTTTATCTGATAAGTCGATACAGATCTATTACGATGGTAAACCGCTTGAGAGTAACAAAAAATATTTCTGGAAAGTTAAAGTATGGGATCAAGATGGCAAAA
>JAADIB010000308.1 GCA_013151565.1 Chlorobiota bacterium | reverse complement strand
CTAAAATATTTTCCGGAAGATAAATATCTGCTAAAAAAAATGATCCATTCTGATTCTTGGCAGATCAGAACAGAGACTGCAAACTCTGCTTGCTATTATCCGTTTCAAACTTTTAGTGAATTACAATTGTACTTATCACTGATCGATGATGAAAATCCTAATGTTTCACGCGCTGCTGCTGCATCACTTAAAAATATTTGGAAGAAAGATGTACTTAAAGACTCGTTAAGATTTTATATTGAAAAGAAATTAAAGCAAGACAAACTAACCAAAAACACAAAAGGTGAGTTATTTGTTTCGTACTGCTCTCTATACCCGGAAGATATGGAGGATAAGGTTGACACCTATGAAGATTACATCGAACGGAAATTTATCTATAGAGGTCTAGCAGCAAATAATAGTGATACAGAATTTAATTACGACTATCTGACTGATAATATTTCCGAGAGCAATGAAGTCGAGTTACTTGATCTACTTCCGGCTCTGCTTTCATTACAAACCAGGTTCCTTAATGAGGATGATTATGCAGCGATAATCTTAAAAGTATTAAGCGGAGATCAAGCCTCATCCATTTCAATAGTGGCTGACGGTTTCCACCGTCCTTTCATTCATAACTATCACGATATGCTTCAAGAGATAATCGTTGATCAAGTTTTTAAGTACCGTAATAATCCGCAATATGTTGAGACACTCTTTTCTCTTGGGAATTTGGCATCGAAGATAAACCCAAATTTTCATATCACAATTTTGGACATGCTCAGCCAATCAAAACTATATTCTGTTAAAAAGTTCGCAGCTTTACAATTAGGCGAGAAGCTTCCAGCAAAAAATGACACACTAAGATTTAATAAGTGCTGGGGAAATGCTTTCAAGTATAAGACTGCAAAAATTGAAACAGGAAAAGGAGCGATCACAATATCTTTTAAGCCGGGATATGCTCCGATAACCGTTGGCAATTTTGTTTCACTTGCTGAACAGAAGTTTTACAACGGGGTTAAGTTTCATAGAGTCGTACCCGATTTTGTTATTCAAGTTGGCGATACTACAGGCACTGGCTGGGGCGGTCCCGGATATGAAATAGTTTCTGAGTTCTCTCTGCGCCCGTTTGTTAGAGGTGCTGTCGGAATGGCTAGCGCCGGTAAAGACACAGAAGGCTCACAATGGTTTATTATGCACTCTGATTTTCCTCACTTGAACGGAAGATATACAAACTGGGCAGAAGTTATTGAAGGTATGGATGTAGTTGATATTATTGATGAAGGTGATGAAATAATTAGTGTTGAATTATTAAAATAAGCTGTGGGGACAAATAATACTTGTCTGCCGATGGCAGAACTTGTCACTTTATAGCTTCCAACCCACCCCTAAATCCCCTCCCAAGAGGGGACTTTCTCTGATTGTCATAGTCGCGCAGCCATGACCAAGAACAATTTTAATTCATTATTGCAATCCCATAGGGATTACATTTATTGTAGAAAAGCTAAAAGAGAATTGTATAAATCCCATTGGGATTTTATTATAATGTTATATAATAAAACCTCTACAAGGTTTTTATCATTTTAGTTTCAACATTCTCTGACTTCCCCCACCTAAACGGGAAATATACAAACTGAGCAGAAGTTATTGAAGGTATGGACGTAGTTGATATTATTGACAAAGGTGATGAAATAATTAGTGTTGAATTATTAGAATAAGTTGTATATGTAGGCGCTGACTTTATGTCTGCGTAAGTAATATCTTTTCGTTGATGTAAAAAGTCAACGTTTACAATGCGCTCGATTATTTATACCTTTACTACCTTTTAATAGTACACAGATTTAACTGATATAACAGATCTGCACAGATAATTTTTATTTTAAAGACAAGTTCAACCTTCGGTTGATAAACATGACTTGTCCACCTTATGAAATTATGCGGTCTCTCACATATAAACCTCCGACGTTTTTAAAACGTCGGAGGTTTTTTCTGGTCAATGTCGTGGCTATTTTAATATCAATTAATACGGTATCATGTTTTCGTAGGGAACGAAGATTTTCGCTCCATACAACTTTTACTTTTGAGATTAAGATTATGAATTAAGATTAAGAGTCAAGAAAAATTCGCCCAGGTCTTAGAGACCTAGGAAGTTTTTACATTAAAAATCAAAATCATTATTTAAAAAACCTTTAAATCATTTCTCAGTTTTTATGCAGCTCACTAATCTTGATCCCTTTCCTGTTTTGTGGAATGCAGCACCCACAAATTAAATACTATCAAGAATCATTTTTTGTATTTTATTTAGTTTAAGAAGTTTAGTTTCATAAGCCAAGCTTTAGGCAACATGTATGTTAATTGCTGAATATCCTTTATTTCATTAATAGCTTTTTCTACACTAATATCAATTTCGTTAAATAATCTCCGAACTCGTTATAAATAGCGTATGCGATGAAACAGATACAAATATGAGCTTTAATTCTTATCGGCTGCTTGCCAATTATGCCAATTCCAATTGACCCATCAACTACAAAAACTCCATTCGCGCTACCTTCAATCGGAGCGACAAATATTTCTCCAGTAGGAAGATTACCTCCCTCTCCTTTTTATGAAACAGTCCTTTACTGGCAATTGCAGTTCTGCATGCTTTATCCTACTTGGTCAATTTCATTTTTTCTACTTTTCCTACAGCGGGATACCAATATTTATCTGCACAATACCGCTGAATCCACCATTATTTACTAAACTTATCTTTGATCCTTCTTCCGGGATATGACGTGAATCATCATTGTTCATCAGATAATCAATTTTTGTAAAGTTATAAAGCCCGGTTCCTTCAATACTTACATAATTTTCAATTATATGTATCACCAAGCCGGTACCGACAGAAAAACCAACAGTAATCTCGGGAATTGTATATTTGATCTCGTGAACGATATTATTATTCTCCACAACTTGATTTGTCAGTTGAGTATTGAAGAACTTGATTGAACCATCTACAATTTTCCAATCCATAAAATTAACAAGCGGAATTCCGAAATCAAAGCCAAGTGCCCAATGGTTCATTTCAAATTTTGATTTAAGATCAGATCTTTTACCTGGAGATAACGCTATAACACTTTGCTCCTCTTTGAGGAATTGATAATAACCCTTAACAGTGAAGAAATATCTTTCGTATCTTGCTCTTACGATGTTCATACCGAAGCGGAACCCTTGACCGGAGCGGAAATTATACCGCTGATCATCAATGCCCATATCTTCCAAATTTTTGTTCAATTGGAAGTTTAATCCATCGGCTTGATAATTCTCGAAAGAATATCCGATATAAAATCCTGAGAGTCCCAGACACCCGAATCCGCACGTCTGTGCCGATGCAATTTGAGGTAAGCTCAGCATAAATAATATTGATATGTATATATATTTAATCTTCTTCAGCATATTAATTACCATTTCAGTACTGTAATATAAGTAAATCATTCCTTCTCTACTACTTTTTCATACAGCATTATCAATTTTGTGTGATACATTTGTTTCATGAATATCACTACTCTTTCTTCAGCGGGCTCAACTTTATCACCAAAATGTTCTTTTGTAATATCAATAATTTCACTGACTTTTAATACTCCATTAATTTTTTTCCATATAAATGTACCGGTTTCATCAAGATCAATTCTGTATGGTTTATCTTTCATCCATCTGAAAAATACTTTTTCAATTTTAGTTTGTTCCTTTTTGTAGAGAACAGTTACAAGACCATCTTTTTCCTCAAACTCACATTGAAGAACTGGAACTAACTCTTTATAATTCGGTTCTTTCATTTTGCTATTCCTTTTTCAAGTCCATGACCTTTAGGACTTAACTCATTTTTTCTTAAGAGAAATGTGAACAACACCACTAAAAAACCAAGTATTGAGAAAATCCACATTCCCACATTATAGTTATCACTAAAAAGTGATATTTAAATTACATTAATTACTTTAACCAAAAAAAGCTGCCATATATTTTCATCAATTAAGTTAATATCTGATTTAAGTATATGCGGGCAACATCATCATAAACATAATAATTCCCTACCATTATTATGTTAACCAATACTAACACAATTCATCTATACAACGCTGATGGCTTAGGTTTAGAATTATT
>JAADIB010000330.1 GCA_013151565.1 Chlorobiota bacterium | reverse complement strand
TGTAAAAAAAGTACTGGCTGGCAAAGGCGGCCGGCTGGACGATGAAGAACTGGAATACCTCGCTCGTGAAATCACAAAACTCGGCTTTAAATTAGGGTTTGCACGCGCCTATGCATCGGGGCCAAGCCTGATGGTGGAACTGGTTCATCGAATTGAGCAGCAGGAAGAACAGCTTAAACAGATTCGTAAATTGGTTGGTTGTAAGTGATCGAACCAAATGGTAGGGAGGCTAACACCCTCACTGCCCGGTCGCTCCCTTATTTATCTAGTCTTACTAGAAGGTTTTAAGTATTGCTTTTAATTGCTCTATTGCCTTGCGGCAAAAAGCGTATTGATTGACTTTTCTTCACTTTCTCCTGCCTAGATTTTAAACCATAGCTATCGATCTGAAAAAATCGACCATCAACATTTTCTATTACAGGATAGGTACAGCTTGCAGTAGTGTGGTTTGAATCACGATCAAGTACGAGATGTTCTAATTTATTTACAATAGCCATTGTTTCACTCTACTCTTGCCATATCCATCTTTTTTCAATAAATTAGCATGAGTATGGATTTCAGTGAATATAAAAAACTTGTTAATTCGATTGTAATTGGGAAAAAGCTTCCTGATTCTATATATCTACACGAATCGGCAATTGATACCCTACCAAAACGGCTAAGAGCTCATTTCGCACGTGAAATAATAAACTTAGAATTAGACGATGAGGATTGGAACATCCTTAAGTTCTCTAAGCAAAATCACAAAGTTACATTATTAAACTATCCTGACTTTTTCGATGCTAGCTACCCTGTTCTACATACAAGTTACACTGTTGATTTTGATAAACATACATTTAGAAAAGCTAATTACAGCAAATCTGATAACCCACCTATTCTTCATCGTAAAGAGACATTTCTAAAATCTGATCACCCCCTTGTTCCTACATTTACCGAAATAACACAAGAAGGTGAAGCGATAGGCCTCTATGAAAAAACAAGCAGAATTGGTTTTAAACAAAATTGGGAAAGGCTGATCAAATCCAAAGGGTATTTCCTTGATAAAGGCAAACTAAAACCATTAACTGAGAGACCATTACCCCAACCTAAAAAAACCGATTTCAATGGCAACGTAGAGCGTCACAAAACAGCTATTGACCGCAACCAACTATCACAGCCTATGCAGGCATTGGCTAGACATAACTATCTAAACGATGATTATAGTATTCTCGATTATGGCTGTGGAAAAGGTGATGATGTCAGAGAGCTAGAAGCTCATGGTATTGATGTAATTGGCTGGGATCCTGCTCATAATCCCAATGAAGAATACACTAGCCGAGATATAGTAAACCTTGGCTTTGTATTAAATGTAATCGAAGACCGCCAAGAACGAACAGAAACTCTGATTAACGCATGGAATCATGCTGATAAAATTTTAGTAGTAGCTGTCATGATCGCCGGTGAGAGCGTTATTAGTCAATTCACACCATACAAAGACGGTGTAATCACTAGTAGAAATACATTTCAAAAATACTACTCACAAGGAGAAATACGGTATTACATCGAAAGTTCACTTGAAGAAACGGCTATTGCAGTAGGCCAAGGTATTTTTTTAATATTTAAAGATAAGCTAGAAGAACAATCGTTTTTATCAAAACGTCAACATATCAAACGTGATTGGACACAGAAAACTCAACGTCAGCTGACACTCAAGCCTAAAACAATCAGAAAAGATATTATTGATAAACATATCGAACTATTTACTGACTATTGGGAAGTAACTCTCGAATTGGGACGAATACCAGCAAATAATGAGTTTGAATTCTCCGATCAAATACGTCACATTTGTGGCTCACATAATAAGGCTCACCAGGCATTACTTAAATATTTTGGCGAAGAAGTGTTTTTTGAATCTAAAGAAAAGCGCAAAGAAGATCTCATTGTTTATTTCGCCTTAAGCCTTTTTGAGAAAAGAAAGCCTCAAAGCAAAATACCAGAAAATTTGAAACGGGACATCAAGGCATTTTTTTCTTCATACCAACAATCATTAGAAGAAGCACGAGAAGTATTATTTTCTGTAGGAAACACACTTACAATCAGCGAAGCATGCGATTCTGCATACAGATCATTAAGCTGTGGCCATTTGGAAGATAGCCATAGTTTCACATTTCATAAAGATTACTTAGGTGATCTCCCACCGGTGCTTCGTATATATATTGGATGCGCCACACAACTATATGGCGATATAGATAATTTTCAACTCATTAAAACTCATATAAGATCAGGAAAAGTTAGTCTAATGAGATATGATGATTGGACTAAAGATGAACCTTTGCTACTAGAACGAATTAAGATAAAACTTAGAGAACTAGATATTGATTTTTTTGAATATAATGAGAAATATTTACCTCCACCACTAACGAATAAAATCTCTTTTATACATAACACATCGAAAACCTAAGGAATTAAATTAAGCATGAATAGCAATAGAAATACTACACCGAAGAATTTAAGAATAGGCATGCATGTTGAAATTAACCCACAAGCTGATCGTACAAGAAAAAAAATAGTCCAGGGAATAATCACAGAAATTTTAACTAAATCTAAGGGCCACCCTCATGGAGTGCTAGTTTTACTCGAATCTGGAGAGAAAGGGAGAGTAAAAGCAATTATTGACCAGAGCGACAAAAATAGAACTGTTGAACACAAAGCGTCTACAAAGGAAAAAGTCGCACGAACAACACTCAATGAGTATATAAAAGAAGGGGAAAACCATCATATTGAGTATAAATCTAGTGCTTTATGGAGCGTAAAGTTTACAAATGATGATATAAAATCCCACAAGCCACAATCAAGCGATTTACATACTTATGGAAAAAACACCTCAAAAGTCATAATCGCGAAAGCACTCGCAGGGTTTTTAAATACGGATGGAGGAACACTGATAATAGGAATAAAGGAAAATAAAAACAATGATGAAGATGAACTCATTGGTATCGAAACGGAGTATGCTAACTTAAAGGATCAATGCCAAGATGGCTATAGAAGGATGTTAGTCGATTTAATAAAAGACTACTTCCCTGCTGATATTTTCAATCATCTTAATCAATATATCCAGATCAAGTTCGAGGAAGTAAAGGGCAATGTTATTTGTGGTATCACTGCTGTTAGATCTGATCAGAGAGTATTCCTTAAGCTTAAAGCTACAGATCATTTCTATATTAGAACAGATGCCTCAACTAGAGAATTACATGGGGAAGAGATTCTAGATTACTGTATAAAACGCTTCAAATAGCAGTTATTTTTCATAAATATTAGATAAAGAGTTAGAAATGTTATACAGAAATGGCGAGAATCTAAAAGAAGAACTAGTAAATTTTCTATCGAATAAGAAAAACATAACAATATTTTCACCTTATGTCAAAGCAACCACATTAAAAAAGTTATTAGATTCGCCAGGCCTCAAATGTGAGCAAATAATTGTTCGATGGGAGCCAAAAGACTTAGCAATAGGTTCTTCAGACCTAGAAGTTTATGATTTATGTAAAGAGTACAGTATAGCTTTATACATGAACAGTCGTATTCACCTAAAACTATTTACAAATAACTTCCAAGACACTTTCTTAGGTTCAGCGAATATCTCAGAGCGAGCTATAAGTGATACTAACAGTAAATATAACTATGAAATCTGCGCGCATACTCCATTAATTGACAGAGCGGATCGCTTGTACCTTAATAAGGTAATTAATGAAAGCATTTTAGTGACTGATGAAATTTACACAGCTATAAAAGAGCAGATACCTGAGATTTCTCCAGATATTAATAAAAAAACATTCGTGTTTCCAGATATTACAAACGAAAAGTCAGATTTTCTTATTTCTAAACTACCAATGATTGACAGTCCAGAGCTACTTTGGAAATTATTTTCCGGTGAAAAAGAACCTGATTCACTAGAGCAAGAAAACTGCTTCTGTCATGATGTTATTCTCTATAAGGTTAAAGCAACAAATAAAAGTGCCTTTTATGAAGACCTAGCTAATTGTTTCTTTGACTTACCTTTTATTAAATCATTTTTAGAAGAGGTGAAAAACGCAAAACGCACCACAAGAAATGGAGACGTACGCGAAGGACTTCAATTTGGGTCTGTAAAAATATGGTTCTCAAATAACACAACTTCTGTCCCTTCACCTAGACCCTTTGAACTAACAACTAATGTTCAGATTCTTTATACATGGATTGAAATATTATCAGATGGAAAATATTCGATAACTACTCCTGGCGCTCGTTCACAAGTTATAAAAAAAGTTGTTTAGCAGCCATCTAAGCTTAAAAAATCTGTTAATACTTCACCCCATCGGCGCCGTGCATTTTGATATTGCGCCCTTGCATTTGACGAGCTCTCTGCCTCCATGCGTGACCATGCCGCCAAGGCTAGCTCTAGCATTCCCTGCTGCTCCTCCCCAACCTCATGAATTATTTTATTATAGAAAGGGTGATTTTTGTTTATTTGTACTAATGTAAATCCATTTTGACTAGTTGCATCGAAAAATGCAGAAGAATCAAATGCAAGTTCCTCAATTTTATACCTTAAACCACTTTTTAATATTTCTTCAGGCGAAGGCAAAGTATCTCTATCAACGTTACCATGCCCCTGCTCTATTACAGCTTTAATATCTTCTAAGGTCGGCACTTCATCATCTTCTGGAATGGGGTTAGTTTCAGCTCTATGTGAATCGGCTTCTGTTGCGGCGTTTTCTATTTCACTACCAGCACTCCCTCCCTCACCCTCATCAGAGTAATTTGAAAAATCAAGGAGATTAAGTGGTTTTCTTAGTGATTCGATAACTAGGCTAACCATATTAATTACTTTAAATAGATGAATTTTTGGATCATTATTAAATTTCAAATCTTCTTCATATTGACCTACTGTTAGACCTTCTCTTTCTGCTTCCTCATCCTTTTGAATATTATAAAAATTTACAGCAGATTGTTTGTTATTTAAAACCCCGAAAACGACATCTAATGCTGGTGGAAAAGAAACCTCAATTGCAATGAATCTACCCTTATCACGTAGTTCTGTAATAAAAAAGCCACCATCTTTAAGCTCTAACTCCCGATTAGATCTAACTACCGATACACCATAGTTTGCGGCTGCATGCTTACCCCATACAGTGCCGCCAGGTCTTCGTTTAGTCACATCTCTAATTTTCTTAAATATTGATGGATTAACTATCGATCCCTTTATTATTACTTCATGTATCGCTCCATCAAAATCAATTTTTACAACTTCTTCTTTTTCTAGATTAAAAAATGGTTCATTTTCATATGGCACTGGCAACTCAGGAAGAGACGTATTTTTTAATAAGTATAATGGATCATTTGCTTTAAATTTCTTTGGATTATCTTCAGGTTTATAAATATCATTCTCTTCTAAATAACGATCAAACCATATTGTCGCATCACCATTTTGAAGGTAATACCTGTACATTCGTCCAATTAACACTTCTGAGTGCTTATAGATTGAGGCACTAGTTTTCCATTGCAACCTATCTAAATCACTCCATAAAACCAAAGTACCACTTGCTGATAACTTATCACCCAACGTAGCTAAAATATTATCCGGTATAACGTTAGTTTTTGGTTGAGGTATAGTTTCAAGCCGCCCGCTTTTCATCTCATTGATATCAAGGTATGTATAATATATTTCATTTGTATTTTTCCATGACCAGACTTCTACTCTTGTACATTGTGAGATAGATGAATTAGGCAGCCCCATTCCAAATTTACCCATTCCTATTTTATCTTTTTTGTTTTCTGAGGCGCCAAATTCTAATGCCTTATATAACGTATCAGCACTCATGCCGGTACCGTTATCTAATATGCCTATCTTATTTATAAGCTTTAAAGCTCGTTGATTACTCGATTTTGAGATTCTCTCGTAACATATAACTCTAACAATATCTGCCTTAGCTTGAATACTGTTATCGACAATTTCAGCTATCGCATATGCTGCATTTTTATAGCCATTATCTCTTAATGAATCAATTACCACTTTGCCACATATAAACGGGCGTAAATCTGTCATTTTAATATCCTTGTATAATATGTTATTTAAATCTCGGACCAGGATTGATCCCAATACTCAAATGCATTGCTCAAGTTCATGTATTCAGGGATATCATCTATAACCGTATATATATTGCACTCAAGGTTTCCTCCACTTTTTTTGCCTCTCATTGCACGCCCCATCATTTGAGAATACAAAACAAGTGAGTTAGTTGGTCTTCCAATAATGGCAACATTTGTTTTGGGCGCATCAAAACCTGCGGTTAAAACACCGTAGTTAACGATTATCTTTAACTTTCCATTCTTAAATTCTGATATTTTGGCTCTACGTGATTCTGTTGTATCGTTTTTACTATCTAATGAGCTTGCTGCGTAACCCAAACAACACAAAGTAGCTGCTAATTCTCTCGAATTATCAACGCCACATGCAAAAATTATTATTGTACTTCCATTCTCATATTCTTTAATTGCTTGCCTTACAATACTTAAGTTTCTATTTTCATGCGTACTTAGCTTTTCCATTAAATTTGATTCAGTCAGATCTGAGCTTTCGTTATCAAAATCAATTTTTTTTTCATAATTGATTGGGTAAAAATTAGGATGAGCCAAATATTCATTCTCAATTAAATACTTAACGGGGGATTCATACCCTTTAACTTTCATTGTTATTTTAGTAGATGAAAAAAGCTCAGCCAATTTAACGTTTTCAGTGTTCTCGTCCTGACTAAAAACCCTGCCTGGTGTTGCTGTCAGCCCTAATATAAATGCCTTTTCCTCAGAGTTGCTCGACAACTCATTTAAAATAGTCATGTAGGTTGGTGCAAGCGCTTTATGAGCCTCATCAAATATAATCAAGGTGACTTTACTTTGAAGTTTATCAAAGAGAAAACTCCTTTCAGTTTTTTTTAAGCTATTAAGTCTCTGTAATCCAGCCACTAAAAAACCATCTGTAACTCCGCTCATTGATTTTGCAGAGTCAGAGAAAAATGAATAACTTTTTATACCTCTATTGCCTAGTTTAGACCAAGCAATACTAAACTCTTCTAATGCTTGCCCACATAACTCTTCCGAATCCGCCAACCACACTACTAAACCGTTTTGATTGCTTCTCAAATGTTCACAAACCACATTAAGTGCTGTACGCGTCTTTCCAGCACCTGTTGGCAAATGCATTAAAGCACGATTTATTGCATCCCCATTAATTAAAGTCGTCGCTTTATTAGAAATCACCACTTGATAATCATATAATGGATAATCAGGATTGATAGATGTTACATCTACAGTTGGCACACTTGCCATCTCCGCAGCTTCCCATTGTTCTGCCATCCCCATTATTGTCGAAAATTGTTTTGTGTATTTTTTTGCTAAGCTTTTTAGGCCGCTGTATTTTTGTGCTAGGTCGTAATCAGATACATTTATTTCTTTATTAAATTCAGTAAAAACCTTCTCTACCTGTGGGACGGTCATTCGAGATATTATTAAATCCCGATAAACGTTATTTTTAATTAAATCAATACCAATAGTTAAAAAAACCGCATTACTTAAATTTTTGATATCTAGCTGATTGTCAGTTATCTCCTTTGCAAATTCTAGTATTTCCCAACCTAAAATATTTCCTAGCTCAGCTTCACTGCAATTTTCTAAAATTGTTTTTATCATATATATGCGGAAGTATTTTTATTATAAGCTACAAATCAAACAAGCTTGATCTTCGGGATCTTCATCCTCTTCGCCAAACCTAAGAACATCTTGCCACCTTTCATTAACTTTATTTGGCTTGTTAATTTCTTTCTTTTCTCTTAATTCTGCTCGTTTAACAAGCTCATCCAAAGATCCTTGAGAGCTCCACGTATAACCATGCCCACCAAACTCAACCTCACCTTCTTTCCAATCAAACTTAGTTCGTATTTTATTTTCAAACTCTTTAGCTTTTTCAAATAGTGCTGGATGATTACGTTTAAGCCCAAGCCATTCTTTTTGTTGTTGAAAGAAGCAGAAGTAGCAACCTGAACGTGATCGCCATTTGTAGTATTCAGGAATACCAACGGTGTCTTCAAGCATCTGAAATATATCATCACGCACCAACCCATCTTCCACAAATGGAAACACGGCTTTTATTGTCGGCTTTTGACTAATATAGCCTTCTCGATTTTCATCAGCGCGTATTCCAACATAACTAATAACCGGGTCATCCCCTACAAATGCTTCAAATGGCTTAATCTTCATCATACGAGTGCACCACCTTTGCTGCGGTGATGGTAAGTATTCATTATGCACTTTCAACCAATGCTCAAAAGGTTTACCGCTGCTAAGCCTTATAATCTCCTTGCCTAGATATGCTTCTAATTTTGCAAGAAAATCATATACCTCATCTAATTCAGCACCTGTATCAGTAAAGAAGTATTCAACCTTTTCGTGAACATCAGGATGTTGTTCTTTGATATAAATAGCTAATGCAGCACTATCCTTACCACCAGAAATACCCAGTACATGGCGATACTGAGGATCTTTAATTAATTGCTTATAGATATGACTCATGACTTACCGCCTTCTATGCTAGTTAAGCGCTTCCCTTTCGATTTATCTGAGTGTGTTATTTGTTCTTGTTTATATTGCTCTAAAAAGTTATTCACAACTTCAGCTAGCGCACCTAATCGAAGCTCCTTATCAGGAAGAGCTTCTAATAATGCGTTAATATTATCTTTGGCTTCAGCAATACGTTTTACACTATTTTGATCAACAGCAACTACTTCGTCGTATATATCACCACCTTTCTTAATGCTTCTTAATAAGTAAACATCAAAATCATCATTAATATGTATTGCACGATCTTTCTCGTGCAGCCGTAATTTCTCTAAGTCGATTACACGTCGTGAAAAGTCTGACAGACGATATTCAGCTGTATCTTGGTCACTGTCATGCCACTTTTTAGATGGTTTATTTCCTAAGAACATAAGTATATTCTCAAACCATTCTAAATCCGTACCTGATGTTTTATTAACGCGCATAATAAATGCACGCAACCCTTGCGTATCTACTGTGTAGTTTTCCAAACCATAGCAATTACCCATCAATATCTTCCTTACCTCTTCTAAAGATAATTTTGGGTCAATATTAAAAGCTTGCGCTATTAGTTCTTTTTGCTTATCACGCAGAGAGGTATAAGCGTCTCGCAACTCTCTTAATGTTTCAGTCAGAGCACTAGAGAAGCCTTCTAGTTGATCTTCACTTAGCGTTACATCCATATCTTTTATGTTTAGAGCATTTGGCAGTTCTTCAAACAGTAGCTTCTCTGGTGATTTAGCAAGATTGAATGCTGTTCTCACCTTTATGGCTGTTTGCGACAATCCTCTTCGAGTTTTCTGCGTATATTCAGGTAACCCCCCCATGAACGAAGCAAGAGGCTGAGCTAATTCAAGTAATGTCCGCTTCTTACTATCACCATGAATTACTTTTGAATATTGCTCAAATATGGAGGCACGTAATCCACTTATTCTAAATCTTTGAATTTCAAATTCATCCGGCCGTTTAACAAAGCGCTCGAGCATCTCTTCAGTAAAGTAAGGCCTGTACCTTCTTTGCTCGTAAACAGCTAATTCGTGTTGATAGACTAAATAAGCGGTTATATAAAAAATTGGCAACAAACCGGCTTTAACACCATAAGGCGGCGCAAGTAATTCGGCATTTAATTCAGCAAATGATTTAGATTGTTTTTCTGTGCTATTAAGAAATTCATCAATACGTTGCCATACATGACGAAGATTTGATTTTTTGTCTTTGCGGCCATCAGATGGTGGCGAGCATAAGCTCCAGGTCTTGCCATCTGTTAACCGGTGCAGGCCTGTTTCTCGCAATACTGCACGATAAATTGCTTTCTCAGCAGGGAATTTATCTATACCTAAATCTGTTTCAGACGCATGATTTTGCATTGCATATAACAGCTTGTTACGCGCTGCATTTGCTTGTGAAGAAGGCTTGTCCCTATTAATCAGCTCATTGAAAATCCTCGGCATTTTGCTGTAAACTTTTTCAAGAACGCTTGAAAGCATTTCTTGCATGGCGCGCTTACTAGTTATTTCTAGTTTTTTACCGTTGTGATACCAAATACTATCAGCGGGTGTATCTATTAAACTTTTTAATAGCTTATCTTCTGAGTGTTCCGCTGCTGTTAGACGGTCATCAAACTCACGCTTAGCAACCGGGTCGCTGTTAAGCTCCTGGCTAGTTGTTCTAACTCGCTTTAATGCTATTGTTTCAGCTACAGCTTCTCTTAGCTGCGCCCCACTTAGACTTAATGCGACTATATCTAGATTTGAGAAATAGTTGATTACATCCGTGTGAAATATTTTTTCATCATCTTGATCTGAGGCCAAATAAAAGATAATGCGTGCATCTTTACTTTGCGTCTCTGTTGTTTTATAACTTTTTGCATCAACAAAGATAGGAACAAAATATCTTAATGCACCTGTTTTAATGGTGTATTTTCGCGCTACAACTGGCAACATGTTTTTAGCCGAATTCAATTCAGCAGCTAAAGAAAATTGGCCAATATTATTAACTTCTTCTTGTAGCACTTCTTCTAGATCGAAGTCACTTCCTTGCCATACACGATACTCGTTATTGAAACGTCGATAGTTGATAATAGACTTATCTTGCAACGCTTTAATCGCTTTCTTTGCTGTTGTCTTCTTAGGCAAGCAAGTTTCCAGTATGGCTTTAGATGCCTTAAAACCACCTTTGCTACCAATAATATTTAAGATGCCTATAGTTTTGAGAATATTAACTTCGTCTTCAGGCGCATCACCTAATCTCTCTATAGCTGTTACTACTTCCGCCCAACGTCTATGTGTTAAGTAGTCACCTAATACTGATGGCTGGTTAGTAATAAAGTAATCGTAGATATGATGCGGATAAACATAATCATTGAGGCTGTCCATCTCAGTTAGCATATGTTGCAAGCCAAATTCTTCATGGCTACCAAGATAACTAAATAAGGTACGTTCATTTTGGGCTACTTTTTGGCATAGCAGCGGCAGGATTAACGCACTAACTGGGTGCAATGGGTAGCAGTTTGTGTATAAGCTAACAGCTTCATCAAATTTTAACGCACTAGGTATAGCTTCTTGCTTAACTAAAACATTGACTACTTTGCTTGTTTTATCTGCTAAGTTCTCACGTTGTTTTTTGTTGAGATCAAATTCAAAAGCAGCAGATACCACTCGTAATATCTGCTCTGAAGACTCCAAGAAAGGTACTTCTTCAAATCGGCCTTGTACTTTTGACCATTCATTTTTCAGGTTTTCGCCTAAACCTTTTGCGTACTGTTCAAATGATTGATGTAGCAGTACGAAAAGGAAGAGATTAACTTTACTGCCTTTGCAAGCATGTTCAGCTAATGCTTGTAATAAATATATATCGTTTGCACCATAGTGACGCGCTTCGAACTCTAAAAACTTACCTAGCTCATCGATTATTAATAATATACCTTTACAGCATGTTTTTTCCAGACGTTCTTGTAGCTCCACAACAAGCGTTATGATTTCACTTGATGTTGCATCACCTGTAGCAGCATCTTTTAAATCATTAATAATTCTTGGACTTCTACCCGGTATACTTTTCCAGTACCCTTCCGCTGCATCGGCCAAACCCTTAACTAGTCGTTTTGACATAGATTCAGGCGCGCCCGTTATTAGAACTTTTAAGTAACCATCATTTTTATTAGTTTCGTTGGTAAATTTTTTCGTTAATAATTCATCTGCTTTTTTCAACACTTGCTGTGCAGCATGCGAACATTCATCAGCAGGGTTAGATAATAATTGCGATAAAAATACTGAGAAAGATGACTTACCTGATCCATAAGGACCAATTAGAGACCAAGCCCTAGGTGATAGATCTGTGTTGAAGGCATCAGACACACGCGCAAACGTCCTAAGTGCTCTAGAGGTTGGGATGTATGCATTAACAACTTCAACTGAACTAGCGTCACGCTCAAGATTAACTGAGCGTGTGTAGTGAGTATTAACTGTAACGAGATTATTTATACTCATGCGGCTACACCCTGCTCTATATCTATATAATGTTTTTCAATATATCTCAGAGGTTCCATTTCATTTGTTCGATACAATTGATGTATACCAGCTGTTTCTCGTATATCAAAATATCCAGGGATATAATTAACCATTAATTCAAGTTTAGTGATTAGATCTGTTTCCGTTAATCTAAAAATCGAACCTGGTGCAGCATAGTCATTTCGACTATACATGAGCTCTTCAATTGGTATCGTCGTAATTTCTCGTTGCTGCATCAATTGAGCTACTGAAAATGCAAAAATCCCGACTGGTAAGCCTGGTCTTGCTTCTGGTTTTGATTGGTAGGATCTACCACTTGAAAATTGTGTAACTAAGCCAAGTAGTGATAATGGCGAATCTAGTGCTTCTTCTAAGGGAGTGCGTGTATTACCTTTTGACTGCGTGTACATGCGCGGCAACAACAAGGCATCGCTTTTAACTGTATTTGCTGACGGGCGACGTTTTTCTACAACTTGGTCTTTAATAAAATCTGAAAGTGCCGTTTGTAATTCTTGCCCTGTAAATTCAGGCTTATGGAATTTATTAAAAAACCAAAACCAGGAAGTAGCCATTGATGAATTAGTTACAAGTAACCAATGAATTAACCAGATAGTAGCTTCATCTTCCAAATAAGGATCGAGGCCTTTTTTCACATCAAAGATTAAATTACCAATTGATTCTGGCGTATCAGGTTTTTGTGGTGCTATTAATTGGCACGCTCTTAACCAATAACGTATGGAAGACACCATATTACGACCGACACCAAGTTCGACTACGGAATCGTCATCATCAAATACACTAGGTTTTTGTTTTAAGGCATGGAAGCCTTTAGAAAGCCAGCTATAACGAAGCGCAAATGTTTCGTGCCGACCGAATGCAACAGAGTCACTTTGAAATTTCATTTAGCCAACCTTCCGTGAATTACTATTATTGTTATTTGGCAACAAACTCAATTGAGTTTTATCTTGCAAAAACTCATTAGCGTTTAATAAAAACCATTGTTTTAGGTTTAGACCTTCCTTGTCTAAAGCTGAATATAACTGTTCTTTTAGGTCTGGGTCAACCTCAATAACTATACGTCCGCTCGTACCCTTCGCCATAAATATTACCTGCATCTTTAGTATGTTATGTAACATAGAGTATGTTACATAACATATCATGTCAACAAATAATATTTAATGCTAATTCAGTATGTTACATGTAGAAATGAGTTAGATTATAAATGCTGAATTCAATCTAAACTGCTTCTGTATTTCTTTTACAGGCAAGTGACTACATCATCAATCATTTTTTGATAAGCACTTTCTGCACTTTATAGTGTGATTTATTTCACAGTCATTTCAATGCTACACTGCCCCACCCCGTTTGAGATTTTAACCGTTGGATAAATTACTGCTGCGAATTGCGTTACTTGGTGCGCTCACCGGCCTGATGGCCGGGGTTCTGGTAACGCTGTTTCGGCTTTCTATTGAGTACAGTCAGTCCTGGTTGCTTCCTGATGGCCAGATCGGTAACTATGAAGCTCTGCCCGGCTGGATGCGGTTTTTGTTGCCGGTAGCTGGCGCTGTTGTACTGGGGCTTTTCTTTGAACGACTGCCTGCGGAGAAACGTTCGG
>JAADIB010000329.1 GCA_013151565.1 Chlorobiota bacterium | reverse complement strand
CACCCATTAACCACGACAATATGATATTATGCGATAACTGTGTATGCGGACCAGCCGCAACGCCAATGGGAGTTTCGAGAAGTTGACCGTAACGTTTTAACCTAAATGGATCACTCTCGCTTGGAGTAAAAAACAATGATTTAGTAATGCCGAATACCTTATCATTCTCCAGATCAGAGAGTATCCAGTTTAGCAGTTTATCAAGCGGGTATGTATAAAGTTTATCACTCATGAAACCTTTTACTAAACAATATTAGTTAATTGAATTATTGTATATAAGAATAAAAAATTCTGAAGTGACTTACTATGAGAAATTGAAAATAAATTAGAAACTAAATTTCAATTTATCTTTTTACTAACCATCTCAAAAACAAACAACATCTCTTTCCCAATCTCATCGAAATGTTCAGCATACTTTGACGTTTCTAATTTTGTGCCGTCAAACTCCTTTGGGTCATTATAACGGATCGGGAATCTTGCTTCGGCTCCAAAAACTACCGGGCAATTGGCATCGGCATCTGAGCAGGTCATTATTGCGGCAAAATCTTTTTGCGGATTATATTGGTCGTTATAAACTTTTGAGAAACACTCTAATGGTTCTTTGTCGTCAGAATAATATACCAGATAAATTGGATTTTCAGAATCGTCTTTTTTCTCTACTTTGAATCCGGCTTTCTCAACTGCTTCAACTGCCCGCGGATTAAATGCAGTTACTTCTGTCCCACCGGAGTAACAAACAATATTCGGAATTTCAAAATATTCTGAAGCAGTCTGTGCCCAAATTTGACTCATAATACTTCTGCGGGAATTATGTGTGCATATAAAGATGAGTTTTACTTCCTGTTTCTCATTAACCTTATTGTAAATATAATTTGCAAATGAGTCTAGCAACTCTTTTCTCTGTTCAGATATTTCATCTGAACGTTTCTTCAAATTTTCTATACAATATTTAATGTTTTCCGGAACCATGTTATTTTTTATATCCTACAACTGTAATACTGAATATTCCGATATTATTTTCTCTGAAAGTTTTGATTTCTTCATCTGTTAAATATTCAACCAAAATTTTATCAGGTAATTCAATTACTTTATTTCTTTTAATCTCAATATTGATAAATCCGGAATCTTCTATTATTCCGAGATAATCCTCTTGCTGTATTGCTCCAGAGACACAACCAGCATACATTTCTGCTGATTGTTTTAATTTATCTGGCAAATTCCCTTTTATTACAATATCGGATACACAAAAATGTCCACCAACTTTTAAGACTCTATAAATTTCAACAAATGCTTTTTCTTTATTAGGCACTAAATTTAAAACACAATTACTAATTATAACATCAGCGATATTTTCATCAAGTGGAAGATTTTCAATTTCACCTAATTTAAATTCAACATTATCTGCTCCAAGTTTTTCTTTATTGTTATTTGCTTTTATTAACATTTCCTCTGTAAAATCGATACCGATTAGTTTACCTTCTTTTCCTGCATAAGGTAATGCAACAAAAATATCATTTCCTGCACCGCATCCCAGATCAACAACAGTGTTTCCTTTTTCAATTCCAGCAAATTCTGTTGGAACGCCACATCCTAATCCCATATCGGCATCTTTTAGATATCCATTAAGTTCCGTGTAGTCATCTTGCATAATTGTGTAATCAATAACTTTTGAATTAGTTCCACAACATCCACAACCATTTGCTGTAACTGCAATTTCAGCATATTTATTTTTTACTATTTCTTTAACTTCTTCTTCATTATTCATTTCTATTCTCCTTTAACATTTTTTTTGGTTTTTCAATTTCTAACTCTATTTTTTTTAAAAATATTTTTTTCTAAATTTTAACGCCACATCAACTAGCAAGATCATTACCGGAACTTCAACGAGCGGACCAATTACCGCTGCAAAAGCTTCCCCGCTATTTATTCCAAAGACTGCAATGGCAACAGCTATTGCAAGTTCAAAGTTGTTGCTTGCCGCTGTGAAACTTAGTGTAGTTGTCTTTGGATAATTTGCTCCCATCTTTTTTCCCATAAAAAACGAGACGAAAAACATTATCACAAAATAGAGAATCAACGGAATCGCAATTCGAATCACATCAAAAGGAATTTTTACAATATACTCGCCTTTTAGTGAAAACATAACAAAAATTGTGAAAAGCAATGCGTATAAAGTTATCGGACTAATTGCCGGAATGAATTTTCGATTGTACCATTCTTTCCCTTTTATTTTTAATAACACAAATCGTGTGAGCATTCCACCGAAGAATGGAATTCCTAAGTAGATCAAAACGCTCTCGGCTATTTGTCCAATTGTAATGTCAATTTTAAATGAAGCAATTCCAAGCCACTCCGGTATTAGAGTTAGAAATACGTAAGCATAAAGTGAAAAGAATAAAACTTGAAAAATAGAGTTGAATGCGACGAGTCCGGCAGCGTATTCTCTATCACCATTTGCAAGGTCATTCCAGACAATTACCATTGCAATACAGCGTGCAAGTCCTATCATTATTAACCCAGCCATATAATTCGGATGATCGGGCAGCAAGAGGACAGCAAGGACAAACATTAGGACTGGTCCGATAACCCAATTCTGAACAAGGGAAAGAGTCAATATTTTTGTGTCTTTAAATACATCGCCAAGTTCTTCGTACTTCACTTTTGCAAGCGGCGGATACATCATTAAGATCAATCCAATTGCAATTGGCAGATTTGTCGTGCCGGATTGAAATGTATTCCAAAAATCAACAATGCCTGAGAATAAGTATCCCGACAATACACCGATGAACATTGCAAGAAATATCCACAGCGTTAAATATCTATCAAGAAATTTTAATCGTTTGGTTAAAGTACTCATCGGTTTTAGTCCTTTTGGTTTCAATTATTAATCAAACTTTTCAAGTCAATGAACAAGCACTGATTATGTATAAATTTTATTTTGACTTAAATTCCTGTTATGCATAATTCATTTGGGCTCTACAATTCGTCAGATGCCTAAATTAACTGCTGCAAATTTTAGTTCTGTTCAATGCTTTTATTTTCTTCTTATCGCTGATTATCATATCTTCATCACTTATCCAAAAATCAAGCGAATTGAGAACAGCATTAATCCGGGCATCACCTGGTAACGGATTGATCCGGTAATTTGACCACTTACCGTCTTTTTCTTCAATGATGAAGCCTACTTCCTTCAAAAGCTTCAAATGTTGTGATACAGTTGAATTTGCAAGATTAAGCAATTCTTTGATCTCACAAACACATAATGTTTTTGATTGGAGCGCTTTGAGTATTCTCAATCTGTTTACATCAGAGAGGGCTTTGAATAATTTCGTATTATCTTTCATAGTATTTCATTTCGTTAACTACCGAAATGTAAATATGATTAATATAATTTGCAAATATATTTATTAGAAATGTTGAGGACTTAATAAAACTAAAACACCAGATAAAACAAAGAAAAGCCCAAACCTGTTGTTTTAGATTTGGGCTTATAAATTAAAGTATATATTTATCAGATCAGTTTTGATCTAAATGAATTTTCTCTGTTTCTTTCTCAACTTCATGAGTCTTTCTTGGTGTTGTCCTTAAGAAGTCACCATACTGCATTGGTTCTTCGAGTCGGCATGACCATACAAGTTTTTCATTGCCATCCTTATCTTTCCAGTATGTAATATCCGGACAACCATCGCACATACTTTGATCGCCATTCTCCATGAAGTCAACTGGCTGGATTATCATGATTGACTGCACGTGAACTTTTTTCAATCCCCGTAAAGGATTAGTGCCAACGTATTTTAGGTATTTCTTAAGCGCTTTGCGAACGGATTTATTAATACTCCACAAGTTCAACAAAGTTGCTCTTCCTAAACTTAATGTTTTTGGTGATGCATAAGATAAATATCTATCATTCTTCCAATGATAAACCATCATCACCATTTCTAAAAACTTATTATCAAGATATCCGAAAATTTTATCTTTAGTGCCAATTCTTTCTGTTAACAGCCATTTAAAATCATCAGCTTTGTGAGTTCCATTAAGAAATGCTGCAGGTTCAAAATCAGGAAATTTCTTCCTTATTTCTTTCACAACATCTTGAGCAATAAGATTTGTAACTTCTTCATGATCTGCATGATAATGAACATCAGTCCATTCAATTTTTTTTTCACCGGCATAAAAGTCGTAAGGTAATTGCGGTGTTATATATCTAAACAGAATGAACACCATTGTATCAACGATATCTATATGTTTCTGTGCCCATTCAACCAGTTCAGGTACATATTGTAAAGTATCGGCATAAACCGTTGAATTGAAGGAGCATGCTAATCCGCCCTCGTCTGCAAGCATTTGAGCATAATGCAATCTTAGTTCGTTCAGTTCAAGTTCATTTTTACCGAACCATTCTTTACTTCTTCCATGACCTTGTTTACTATCGATATGAAACGTAAAACCAAAAACACCCGCTTTTTTTAGTTCATGCAGTAGTTCTTTTGTTAAAGCGATTCCGTTGGTATTGATTATCGGCTTTATCCCCCTTGATTTAATATCAGCAACCAGTTCCAGAATATGAGGATAAAGAAGAGGATCGCCTCCGGCAATAGATATACAATCTGATTTTCTCTGCGATTGGAAAAAATCAAGTTCATGTTTAACTTCTTCCAAAGATTTGTGAGAATTTTTGATGTTCTTCCTATAGCAGCCGTAGCAATTCAAGTTGCACTGCGCCGTAGGTTCTAACCATGTAATTCCATTATCCGCCATATTCCATGGCAATCGGTAGAGTTTTCTTGAATCTACAATTAACTGTTCCATTTTTATCTCCTATCGAATTTATATATATAACAAGTTGTATTCATTTTAAGAAACCGGACAAAACTAGATACTAAACTTTTAAAGTATGAATTTTTGTGTTTTATCCCAAATTTCTTTTTAGAGATGAAAATTGCAACGTACAAACAAAATAAATGATATGTAAAATATTAGCGGGGAATGATTGGATGCTTTGCTCTTATCTTCGGGGGTATATAAGACCACAAAATTTCTCTATTCCAATTGAATTATAAGATATTCAATCAGATTTTTAATAAACCTTCTTGCAAAATGTCCTTCAGCGAAATAGCTAAATGATTTCTAGACTTTTTTCAAATTCTTCTTTTTTGTATGTGCGGTTTTGCAAACTTACTCTTTGGCTAATATTAAGCAAGTTTTGTTGATGACTATCCATTATAGATTTCAATGAATCAAGATACGAAGCGAAATTAAAATCAGGCTTGATCACATTTTTTCGCATATCACATACCAGCAGTTCAACTTTACTTTCGAAATCGTCCAATTCGGTCAAAGCGGGCTCTAAATGATAAAATTTCTCGTTCATTTTATTACCTCCATGGATAATTTAATTAAATAGGAATCGACTAAAAAAACATTTTTATTACATTATATACAATTAAATCACATTAATAGTTTCATCCTATTGTTATATACTATATATAACAAAATATTTGAATTAATCAAGCCTTTTTTTTAGAATGTTTTATATACTAACGTCGTATAAAATACTTGAATTAAGATATCTCAACTTGTTATAACTTCTGAACCTTCCAATTAATGCAACGTCTAATCCTATAAATGAGTTTTACTCTAAATTTCTTTTTACTAAAACAGAAAAAAGGAGTCAATCATGAACGGAATTGCAGTTGTAGTTATTATCCTCGTCCCAATCGCATATCAAGTTTTTTTACTCCAAATTAAAATGAACAAAAGACATAAAGAAGTAGTAGATATGCTTAATAGGATTGAAGAAAAACTAAACAGGTAAGCATGAAGTCTTCGAATAGCTTTTTCGAGCGATCGAAATAATTTCAGAACAATAACCAGCAATAACTATTTCATCAAACTCATCTTCTTTACTAATTTTCTGTCTTGCGAACTTAATTCGTAAAAATAAATTCCCGAAGGTAAATTACTAGCGTTAAAATTAACTTGATAAGTTCCTGCACTTAAAGACTTACTGATCAGTGTCATAGTTTTCTGCCCGAGAACATTATAAATATTAAGCTCAACCTTACCAGCTTCCTGCAATGAGAATTTAATTGTTGTAGCAGGATTGAACGGGTTCGGATAGTTTTGGTAAAGTTCAAACGAAAGCGGGCTATCAACATTCTCAATCGATGTTATGATCATAGAAATATCTATACCGCTCAGAGAATCTTGAGTTGTACTAATTGAAAATGATGTGCTTTGTGCATCGGGTACCCCGATTTTTTGAGCTATCAATTCGTAATCTCCGTATGGAAGTACCGGAATAGTATAATTGCCGTCAGACGAGACAAAATTATACGTATAAATTTTATTATTACTAACTGAGCGGACATAAACAATTGCATCCGTTACCGGAGCGTTTTGATTATTCGATAAAACTCTTCCATCGACAAAACCGGCGCCGGACGATGAATCACGCTCTAAAGTTAGATTTATATTTTCCATTGAATTAAAGAGTGCAACAGAATCGGCATTCTGCCAAAAAACAGAAGGTGTACCGTTTTCATTATAATAACCGGGTATATTAAAAGGAGCAAATACTTGGACAAAATAATCGCCTTCATATTTTATATTTTTTAAGTTATACGATCCATTAATATCGGTAAAAGTTGTATAGCTCCTGTTTATATCATCATCAGCAACAGCAGCGATCTTACTTGGAGTGTGTTTACCTTTCCTTACAACAACAATAGCTTTCGACAATGAACCGCCGCCAATATCACTTACTGTTCCGGATACATTTAAATTTGTAATCGGTTCTTTTTCAATAATAAAATTCAAGTTTACCGGTATGTGTTCTCTTATTGAGATAACGTCAGCGCCTAAAGGACTGTCTTTATCGAATGCATATTCCATATAGTATCCTTCTTTATTAGCAGCAACAAAATAATCACCTACAGGCAGTTCCTTTGCAAAATTCCCTTCACTATCAGTATTTGCAGAATCTACTAGAATAATTCTATCATAAAAGAAATAAACCGTAGCGCCAGATATCATATTTATACTATCCCTCACAGTTCCATTTATAGTACCTTTCTTAGAGTAGTGCATCATATCTTGATCATGATGTGTTTCCAAAGTTATTACCGGCTCACTGCTTGTGTTATAAATAGTAATAGTAGACGTGGAATCCTCCGGTTGTAAGTTGAAATAATTATATTGAATTACCTCAAAACCAAATTCAAAATAGGGCTGCATTACAATAGGAAAACCGGATACATTTTTCATACGAATGAAATAAACATCCGGATTATAACTGATACTGTCGATCGTTACCGTAATATCCGAATTATTTTCAACATATATAAATTGTGATCTATCAAAATCGCTCCTAAAATGAATATCACGCGGCATTACCATTAGTCCGTCTTGATGTTGAGCAAACATCTCAATAGCTGCAAAAAACAATATAATTAGTATTCTTCTCATTTTATAACCTACCCCTAAAATCATTGTGCCTTACTAAATATTTTTTCTTAATATATAGATAACTGATTAACATCAAAATTATTAGTCCAAATAAATAAATATAGATATTAGAATCATTAACAAATTGAATCGGGTTTGAGTTCCCGGATAATGTAAAAGCAGCCCAATAATATGGATTTGGGTCTATTTCATTTACAAACTTAACTTTTGCATTTCTAAGGGCTTCTGATTTTGTCTGCCCGTCACTTAAAAACCCGTAGAAAAATTTCATTAAAGAGGCAGTATATTTATCGCTGACATCCCACAACGAAAGGACAACACTTGAAGCGCCGGCATCAAAAAAGACCTTCTGCATTCCAAGTATTCCTTCTGCTTTATCAATGTTCCCCAAGCCGGATTTACACGAACTTAATACAACCATATCGCTGTTGAGCTTAAGTTTTGCCACTTCACCGGTTTCAAGATAACCGTCATTTTCATCATCCTCTGCAAAGATCACAACTGGATAATTGTTATACAAAAACGAATGAGTTGATAAATGAATAACAGAAGCAGACTGTGCATTCTTCTTGAAGTTTGTTTCTGTTGCTTTATCTTTTAATAGAACTACATCATCGCTGAAATATCCTTCTATATCTTCAATTTCTTCCGACGAATATTTTAACGGAAGTACTTTTATATCCCGAGAATATAAATCCAACTTTTCACTCACTCCCCTTGATGAAGAATAACCATTTCCAGCGGTATTAAAGTCCGGATCACCGGCAAGTAAAGCTAACCTATTTTTGGAATTAGGTCGTGATTTTAATTCCTTCCAAATCGAGAATGACGGCGAATATGTGATAGAGTAATCTTCAATTAAATATTTTCTATCAAACAAAGAACTTTCACTGGTCGTACTTCTCTTATCGATAGTTAAAAATTCGAGAGGTATTGCGGCAAGTTGATTCGGCAAAGAAAAAACCAATTCGGAATTTTCCGGTATTTCGTTCAATATCGGTTCTAAGATTTTCATGTACAATTCATGAGCTTTATCCGGGTTAAAAGAAAAGAGATCTTTATTAAAATGAATATCTTTATCTATAACTTTAGGATTGTAATACGGAGAGATGGAAGAAACAATATTCTCAACATCGCTTACACTGGTTTGCAGTTTTACAAGCTCCAATCCTTTGCGCGAAGTTTTGAATACATAAATACTATCAGAATCAAAAAAGTAGCTGATAAAATACTCGTTGCTGCTGAAAATATCCGGCTGTAAAAAAACGGCAGCGCTGCTGTTAATATTCAATTGGTTAGTCAGCTCGGGAAATTTATTTGCTAATTGATTCCTGATCTTTTGTAATCTCAGTTCCAGCGAATCGGCATCGCCCAAGTTATTCTGCAACTTCCAATTCACATCGTAAAATTCATTTACCAAGTCGATATCATTGGTCTCACTGAATTTAATCCCGATCAAGTTATATAACGTATTTCTCGATCTTGATCTATCTAAAGTCCTAAATGCTTTTTGGATATTGCCGGTTCTTAAATAAAGATCGGTAAGTGAAACATACATCTGATGATAATTAGCAAAAAAGGTTATCTGCATTTCACTGCTGTTTTTTAGTAACGGCAGTTGATTTTCAACTATCGATATTGCTTTCAGGAAGTATTCTTCGGCACTTCCAAGCTGTTCTTGTTTCTCGTAAAATTTCCCGATGTTAAAATATATCTCTGCTAAAGTACTTTTATCACCAGCAGATAAGGAAAACTTTGCAGCCTCTTTCAAGTCATTATATTTTCTGCTACCATTACTTGTTTCGGATATCATGAGCAACTGCATACCAGCAAGCTGATTTAGACCATACTCCTTGCAGAGTTTAAGCTGCTTCCTTAATATCTTTTTCCCGCTCTTTGCATTGTTATTTAAAATGTATGAATAAGCGAGATAAGTGTTTGAAAGAATTGAGTTATAGATATCCTCAAATTTATCAGACAGCTTGATTGAAGCAGCAAGATACTTTTCTGCCTTGGAATAATCGCCGGTTGATGTATAGATAATTCCAACTTTTTGATCTAACTCTGCTTTTAAATACGGAAGTTCATTCTCATTAATATCGTCAAAATTTTCCAAGATAAGTTCTAATGCTTTTTGCGGTTTACCTAAATTATAAAAGAGAATTCCCATTCCAATATTTATCTCGGCTTCAGTGCTTATATCTTTGATCTTTTTCGATAACTCCTTGGCATCGTTGTAATACTGAAGCGCTTTTGTGTAGTTAGCAAGATTTGTATAAACATCACCAAGTCCTCTAAGGGAAAGCATCTTAGCTCGTACATTCTCACCCGATTTATCCAACGCAGAATTGTAGTAATCGAGTGCGCCTCTATAATTACCTATATTCAAATAGAGACTTGCAATATTGATAGCCGTAAGCGCCATTCTCTCGCGGTTGTTGAATGTTTGAAATATGGAATAACTTTCCTCGTATCTTTTCCTTGCTTCAACCGGTTCATTTGAGTATGTGAATGAGACCGCCCATTCCGAAAGCACTAATGCCGCCAACTCTTTTTGATCGATCTTATTCGCCAAGTTATAAGCACTCTCAAACAACTCCCTTGCTTTCTGAATATTCCCGCTTAGATCGTTTATCATTCCCAAATTCAAATTGGCTTTTACAATTTCAATATTATTGTTGCTCTCTTTTGCAGCATACAATCCTTTTTTATATACTTTTTCAGCTTCTTCATATTTATCTGATAGAAAATATAAAGAACCTTTCAAAACCAATATCTCCGCAGTTTTAGGATCAGTTTTGCTTATTACTTTCTCAGCATCTTGTAAAGTTTTATCGGCTTTTTTATAATCTCCGAGCCTTCGCTGAGTATTTGACAGATAGATAAACACTTCAGCCGAATTGGGTTTAGTTTGTAATACCTTTGTAAACTGTTCTTCGGCTGATCTATAATTCGTTTCGTAATAATCAATCAAACCGGATAAGTAGAGAAATTCTGTTTCATCTTTCCTTTGTGACGCAAAATCTTGAAGCTGGTTGTACTTATTCAACACTCCAGCGGTTTTAACAAGGTATTCGTAATACTTTAGAATTTTAGGTTTTTCTTTCAGATGAGTAAAAAGCAACCTATAAGAATCTTCAAATTTATTCTGCTTGTAATTTACAATTGCTCCGATAAGATCTTTTTCTAAATTATTTCTGATTATTTCCGAGTTAACAGCATCTTTGTCAACTTCATTATTTTCAATATAAAACAGATACTTTTCAAAGGATGAACTTTTTGATGCAGTATTGTTTTTATCAAAGGAAGATGCCGACAAAAACTGACAGAAGGAAAACAGAATTAACAATATTTGAGTAACAAATTTCATAGCAGTTATTCTATTTAATAGAACTTAATAATTCTTTTGCTTCTTGTGAGTATTCGGTTTCACCGTCAATTGCTTTGACTAAATATTTTTTAGCGTTACCAAATTCCTCTTCCAGCAAGTATGATTTTCCTAAAAAGAAATATGTATTAGAGTTTACATTCTTAAAGAGTCCGGAATTATTCAATTCCAAAACTTTGTTGAAATCATCAATCGCAGCGGATAGTTCCTTCTTATCGTAAGAATCAAATAAACCCACAAAATCAGAGTGAGCTTTAGTCATGTGAGTTATTCCCAGAACATAGTAAGAATAAAAAGTTGTCAAATCATCCGGGTTGTTTTTAATATCCTTCTGAAGTTCACTTATTGCCGAATCATAATTCTTATTTTCAAGCGCTGTAACAGCATTCATAAAATGGACAGAAGTTCTGCCGCGGGTGGAAGAGAAATCATCATAACTATGCTGAGACGAAAGTTTAACATAATCGGGCGTTGAAAATTCCGAGATAGCGAACAACGACAAAAACATAATCATAATTGATGCAGCTGCAGCATAACTATATTTAGCATTGAAGTTCTCAAAGAGTCTGAAGATGTTCGGTCCTTTTGTTTTAACTGCTTTATCTTCCTCTTTTACTCCAATGTTTTTACTTAAGAAATTATCAACCTCATTCAATTCAGAACTTAGGAATTCAAACTCCTCACGGCATTTTGAACAACTCTGTAAATGTTTTTCAATCTGGGGTATAAGCAAAGTTAACTTCGATTCTTCAGATCTATCTCCATTTAAAAACAGAACGTATTCCGATAAAACATCCGTATCAACATGCTCGTCTTTGGCGAGATCTGTTAAGGTATGAATAATGCTTTCCATATCTCTTAAATTTGGATTAGCGCGCAATTCCTCTAAAACCCTCTTCCTGTCAGCTTCAGATAAATTCTGCCTTGTCAATAACTCAATTATTTCTTCTTCTTTTAACATAATATTAATTCCTTTCTTCAATACTATAGTGTATCCTATTTGAAAAAAGTGACATTTTATTCCAATTTATTTTTTACTTCTTCTATTGATCTATAGAACATCTTTTTAACAGCCGTCTCTTTCCTGTCTAGTTTTTCAGCAATTTCGCTGAACTTCATGCCTTCCCAAAATCTCATCATAATTATCTTATCTTTAGGATCTTTTAAATTAGAGACAATGCTCATGATCTTTTCTGAATCAAGACTTATTGATACATCTTGCGAAATATTCTCTTCGTGAAAAGTTTCATCAAATTCGGTGAATGATCTGGAGCGCTGTTTTTTATAAAAGCTTACAAAAGTCAAAAAGAGTACACGCCTTAGCCACTTCTCAATATCCAATATATCCTGATACTGCTTGGCAAAAGCAATAAAAACATCATTAGCAAGATCATCTGCATCATCTAAAGTATGCAGCTTACCATAATTATATTTCGATTTAAAATAAGAATAGGAAATAGAGCGTATTAGTGAAGATAGCTCTTGGTAGGAGTTAGTGTCTCCGTCTTTAGTAAGTTCCAAAAGATATCTTAGTTCTTCTTTTGAAAAATTATAATATTGCTGATGAGTTTTGCTCAATATGTGCTTTCATAAAAACTTGTTTATAAATATAAAAAAGAAAGAGCGGAATCGCTCTTTCTTTTAATGATAGTAAACGGAATGGGACAAAATATTTTTATTTCATCAAATTCATTTTCTTAACTGTATTTTGTGTCCCAACTTTTAATTCGTAAAAATATACACCCGAAGCTAGATTAGAAGCATCAAATTGATACTGATAATTGCCTGCTTGTAAAGCTCGATTAACAAGTGTTGTTATTTTTTGTCCGAGTGCATTATATATATTCAACTCAACCGGGTTTGCTTCGTTTATTGAGAACTCGATAGTTGTAGAAGGATTAAAAGGATTCGGATAATTCTGATTCAATTTGAAATCATTCACAACTGCTTTAGAGTCTCCATTAACATTAGTAGCACTTGCAGGCTGAGCAGTTAAAATAACAGAAGTACTTGCACTACTAGATGAAAAACTAACCGTATTTGTTGTTTTGTCCAATGTAGCATTATCTATAACTTCCCAGCTATTATTCTCGCTGTTCCAATATTTTACCATTATCGTATTCTCATCAATTCCATAACCTTTAACTTGAATATCATTATAATGTAGTTGATAATCAACATCGGAACCGAAATTCATCATTCCACCGCATTCGTCGCCTTCTCCCCACATTTCGTTATTTCCGTTAGGAGTGAACATTCCAATTTCATATCCTGCGAACACATCTTCATTTCCGGTGTAAGGCATATTTTGCGGGAATACTTCCAACATCTGAGCATACAGGGAATCATAATTCATCATTCCTCCCATGCCGCCCATACCACCGTTATTGTGCCAGCCTGGATTTACTTTCATCCAATCTTCGTTATCAAATGGAGAATGAATTTTTTCAGGAGATGTCATATCTTTATGGAACCATCTGCCACCGAAATTATTGTCGACTGTAGACGAATCTCTCCACTCAACTCCATTCAACTCATAAACAACTACCATCGGGAACATATTGTCGCTCATTAATCTTCCTTTGATTGAAATTACGTCACCGTCATTTGGTCTCTCTGCGCCGGATTCCGGTACATACCAAGGAGGTCCGAAGTTCAGCATATAATCAGGAACTTGATCATTATCGGTATCAAGATAAAACTCATCCATAAAATATGTTGTGTCAACATATACAGTTCCGTCAAGGGCTGTATCAACCATTGTTCTATTATTTTCCCATTCTGATGGATGTGAATCCTTTGCAGTTATCACCGTGATGTCCGCCCATATGAGAATGACCGCCCATATTATTCCACGAAGGGATCATAGGATCTCGCCAGAACTCACCGTTAACTTCATATACAATAATACTTTTTATGCTCATATCGTTATCCTTCTCTACACCGCCTATGATCGTAACTGCGTCCCCATTATTAGGTCTTACCGCATTACTGCTATCGGGTTGATACCAGTAAGGACCAAAATTCAAATGATAATCTGCAGTGCCGTCGCCGTCTTCATCTATATAATACATCGGATTCATCATACTTGAATCAACTATTGCAGTACCAGATACCGAAACAGTTGTAAGAGTATCATCATTAGCCCAATCATCATGCATTCCGCCGCCATCGTGCATACCTTGCGCATTGAAAATTGCGGCTAAACCAAAAACCAGCAATAGAGTTAATAATTTTTTCATTTTTACACCTTTAAGTTTGTTAATAATTAGTTAATAAAGTTTTTTCTATTCTTTACTAACATAGTGTCATCAATTTTAATTTAGTGACATTTTTATTTAACTTTTTTTGTCACAAAAAATTAGAGCATAATTTTAAGATTTTCCAGCTTATCTATTACCTCTGTACAGTTCTTTCAAAATTGTTTCTCTTGCATCAGTGAAGTTGTAATTCAACCTATAAACTTCACAATCTCTGCATGACAGATCAGCACAAAAATTATTATGATGTTTGTAAGTCCAGCAAGGAGAAATATCTCCTTCAAAAACAGCACAATTAGTTTTATCACTTTCGGAACATCCTTTTATACTCCAGCAGGGAATCATAGAAATCATTGACCGAAGAGCCGTAACACCTATTTTATGTTTTTTAAGACCTTCTCTTATCTCTTTGATCCTCTCAATGTCCTCAAATGAATAAAGCCTTTGTTTTTTATTTGATCTCATAGGAAGTACTAAACCAAACCGCTCGTAAGCTCTAAGAGTCTGCGCTGAAACCCCGGTTAGTTTTACTGCCATTCCTATTGTTAAAACCGAGACCTCTTTAAGTGTTTTATTTTCTACATTTTCCATATCAATATTTCACTTACTATTAAAGAATTATGATTATTAGTTTTTTCTTGTATACATAAAAAAATTGAAGTGTAGTAATAAGTTCAAAATTATCTTCATTTTTTCAGGAGAAGGGCATTAGCATCGATCTAATGCCTTTCATCACTTAATATTACCAGCAACCATTTCCTCTATGTCCTGATCTTCCATTGTAACCGTAATCAGTATCATACATCATGTCTTCATAATCCCAACCACATCTACCATAGAAACCATCCCACCAGCCTACTCTCGTATCGTTGAAATAACCTTGTTGTTCATCTGTAAATATACTATTCATTTTTTGTCTTGCTTCTATTCGAATATCAGCTATCTGATCCTGTATATCTCTGACTTGATTACGATACTCTTTTACTTTTACCGGGTCTGAATTGTTCCGGTTAACATATCCTCTCATTTCAATTTGCAACGCTCGTAATTCTTTTTGTAAAGGAACAATTTTTTGATCGAAATTTGTCCGGTACTCGTTCAACTCAACCACTTGGTCTGCTGACAATTGATACTGTGATGGTAAGTTCGTGTTCCACCAGCTCATACCATATCCATCACGATCATTACACCAGTAGCCTTGTGCAAACATACTTGAGGTTAATGCTATTAAAGCTATTACTACTATTAGAGTCGCTGTTTTTTTACTTCGTTCCATGATAATTTCTCCTATCTTTTAATTAATGATAATATTATTTTAATTTTGTTTCACAGTATGGACATACCGCCCAATCTGTTTTGATAATTTTATCGCATGACGGGCAATTTGACTTAAGTATGTAATTACATTCAGGGCAACGCAAATAAGTTTCCTCTATATTAGTACCGCATGATGGACAATGGTTCTCGACACTTGCCGAATGAAAATAATTAGCTACTACCGATCTATCTGAAACTCGATTCTCATTGTTCAATAATAATCGGTATACTAATACTGCAACCCCGACTAATAAAATCAAAATGAAAAGCGAATTACCAAAGTGCCAATAATAACCGTATCCAAAACCATCTGTACAATACATTTTTTAATCCATTACTTAATTTTTATTGATGGTAAGTCAAGTAATGTGCCAAGTAAAAACAAACAGTCTGGGAACTGCATTTATATCTAATTTTAAGCTAATTTCTAACAAAATAATTAAATATTTTATATCGGGATTTTATGTGAGAATAATCGTTAAATTTTTATCCGTGCATAATTTTCACATTTTTAATTTTATATCAATTAAGTTGTGCAAATTTTTCACACTGCTATATTTAATCCGAAAAATCAAAGTAAGAAAAAGAAAAATGATTTCTTCTTTTTAAAAGATAAACAACCTTAGTAGTATTGAAAAGATACTGTTAGCGCCTGAAAGCAGAAGAATCTATTGAGTCCCAAATCTTTTATACTAAATTTTGAGAGTCATATTAAGTTGAATTATTTGTGGAATGACTTTTGCCCTACAACTATAAAAAGGAGTAAAAATGTTCAACTTAATATTTATAGCATTAGCAAGTATCATTGTAGTAGAATTTTTAAGAGTGCTCATAAAAACATTTATGATGATCTTATCGGGAAGTGCCGCAATAAGTTTACTGTTCATTTTAATTACACAGTTATAATAAGTACGTGATAAGCAAAACAAAAATTTTTACTGTTCAATGTTATATTCATTTATTTTATTATGTAATGTTCTTCTTGAAATACCCAGCAACTCTGCCGCACGAGTTATATTGTTATCAGTACTTTCAAGTGTTTTGATAATCAACTGTTTTTCAACATCCTTAATCGAATGACCTGGCTGCAGTTTAGCTTCTTGCTTATTACTATTTCCTTCTGCTGAATTTAGAAAATCTGGTAGAGTCTCTGGTCTTATCAATTGATCGTACGACATAATAACAGTTCTCTCTAAAGCGTTTTCCAATTCTCTAACATTTCCCGGCCAATCATAGCGCATAAGTTTGTCTAAAGCCGCTGGTGTAAATCCCCGGATCAATCTGTTGTTCTTCTTTGCATATTTTTTCAAAAAGAATTCTGCTAGCAACGGAATATCCTGCTTTCTTTTTCTTAGCGGGGGCAGAGTAATTGGAACAACGCTCAACCTGAAAAAAAGATCTTTCCTAAAATTACCTTCTTCAACTTCCTTTTCTAGTTCTTTGTTTGTCGCTGCGATAATACGAACATCAACTTTGATTGTTTTATCTCCACCCACTCTCTCAAATTCACCTTCTTGCAAAACACGTAATATTTTAGCTTGCGTGGAAAGAGTCATATCTCCTATTTCGTCGAGAAACAATGTGCCTTTGTTTGCCAACTCAAACCGTCCCTCTCTCTTTGTCACAGCACCAGTAAATGCTCCTTTTTCATGACCAAATAGCTCACTCTCCAATAAGTTTTCGGGCAAAGCTGCACAGTTTATTTTAACAAATGGGTTCTCTTTCCTAAAACTATTTTGATGAACTGCATTAGCAATTAATTCTTTCCCTGTTCCGCTTTCTCCCAATATCAAAATTGTTGCATCGCTTGGAGCAGAAAGAGAGATTACCTCGAAGACGGATTTCATTGCCTTACTTTTACCAATTATCGAAGATATTTCAAAATCTCTATTTAGCTGTTCTTTAAGTGTTTTGTTCTCTTTTTGCAATTCCAAATAGTCAAAAGTTTTCTCCACTGAGTGACAGACAGCTTCCATATCTAATGGTTTAACAAAATATTCAGCAGCACCGAGCTTAAGTGCATCCACAGCAGTCTGCACAGAAGAATATGCAGTCATTATCATAACAGGAATAGAAGGGCTTATTTCTTTGATCTTTTTGAGGGCGGTAATGCCATCAATTTTTTTCATTTTTATATCCATAATGATAAGATCAAAAAAGTCCTTCTCTACAAGAGCAATTGCATCCTCACCATCCTCAGCTTCTCTTACATCGTATTCTTTGTCCAACATATTTGCTTTTATCATTAAGCGATGCGACGTGTCATCATCAACTATTAATATTTTTTTCTTTTGTTTAATCATATCTTAATTACTCTTGGGTAATATAATTTTAAAAGTTGTTCCGCGATTTATCACACTATTCACGGTAATTTCACCATTGTGATTTTCAATTATCCTATAAACAATCGCTAAACCCAATCCTGTTCCGTTAGATTTGGATGTGAAGAAAGGATCGAATATTTTGTTGAGGTTCTCTTCTTCGATCCCATTTCCTTCATCCGAAATTTCAATTATTACAAACTGCTTTCCTTCTGAAAACGATATTTCAATTGTTCCGTTTTCATCCATTGCTTCAATTGAGTTAACAAACAAATTCAAAAATACCTGAGTTAACAAATCAGCATCGGCAAGCACCATTGGCTGGTCATCTTCATTCAGTAAAATAATATTTATCTTTTTTTCATTTAGTTCCGACTCAATCAATTTTAATGAGTGACTAATAATATCTTCAATATTACACAAAGCTAATTTCGGTTCGTGAGGTTTTGCAAAATTTAACATGTCGCGTATAACACGATTGAGTCTGTCAACTTCACTTATCATCACAGAAGCATACTCACGACTTTCAGAGTCTTTTTCAAACTTATTACGCAAGTATTGTGCAAGCCCTCTTATTGAACTTAAAGGATTTCGTATCTCGTGAGCAATACCCGCAGCCATTCTACCCATACTCGCTAATCTTTCTGATCTTTCAACCGCTTTTTCCAGCGATTTCAATTCTCGTAGATCAGTGAATATTAATACAGTTCCTAAGTCTTCTCCAATTTCATTCTTTATCTTGCTTGATATTATGTTTAAAGGTATTGTATTTCCGTCATTAAGATGACATTCAACGTTCTGCTCAAATTTTTCAATTTCGCTTTTCATCAAAGCTTCCGATTTACAATTCGGTAGCATATCTTGAATGTTTTTACCAATTACTTCTTCATCTTCAAGCCTTAGTAGTTTAACAGCAGTTCTATTAACCGTTTCTACTTTTCCAGTCTTGTCTAATGATATCAAGCCATTTGGCATACTTTGGATTACATTAGAAATATAATCCTGAACATTTTGCAAATTAACATTAACAGAGTAATAGCGTTTAATAACAAAAATAAAATAGACCGAAGCCAGCGCAATAACAAGCAGAAGAAGGCCTGTTCCTAAAGCTCTTCTTATATCTTCACTCTCCGCTTCGTAATATTCATTGGCATATAGTTCAATTACGGTTGTGTACTTAATTCGCGGATCGGATTTTTCAACTCTTTTTCCTGTTAAGATATCATAATGAATTTCTATTTCGGAAATAAAAGTATAAACGTAATTTTGTTCGCTGTCAAAATTAACTTTTTGATGTTCTCTATGATCATCAGGATACTCAGTATAGTTATACTTTTCGTCACCGAGCAAATTATTTTTCTCTTTATCGAAAACCAGGATATGTTTAACGAATGGAGATGCTTCCAATCTTTCAACATATTCTCTAAGTTGATGCAGATCTCCACCGATGCCCATCAGAAGTTTTGCACGAAGTGATGTCCTGATAAACTCTGCTTCCTGCTGCAGATTATTTTCCATTAAAGTCCTCTCTCTGTCATAGTTCTCATAAGTGAACCATCCGAGAGCAATAATCATAAACAGGGAAAGAAGTCCTAATAATATTGTTATAGTATTTAAGAGTTTATATTTTTTCATCTTTTAAGATTTCAATTTTTTTTCTTATTCCTAATCTGTTCTCTCGCATTTAACTATTTATTTTCCTAACCCTAGAAGATCACAAAGATTAATTGGAATTCTAATAATTATTATCTTTCTGTTTTTAATACTCGAGTAGCATTTAGAATTGCAATTAGCGCAACGCCCATATCACCGAAAACCGCTTCCCACATAGTTGCCAA
>JAADIB010000213.1 GCA_013151565.1 Chlorobiota bacterium | reverse complement strand
AGACAGATAACGTAGATACGGAGATCAACAATTTTAGAGCCAGGCAGTTGAACATAAATAATCTGGTCTCCGATTTTTCATATAGACCGATACAAAGTATTGAAGTTGGTTTTAAATTCAGCTATGGACGAAGTATAGATAATCTACCCGCAAAGCCTACGATTCTTGATAATAACTCCCAACTGATCAGGTTCACATTTTCTTTTGCCAATAAAGGACGTTTAAGATTGGAAGCCGAACGAAATGAAGTCTCGGACAACGGTACTACAAATGATATCCCGTTTGAAATGCTTCGTGGAAATGTTATAGGAAACAACTATTTTTGGAGAGTGAATTTTGATTATCGTATTGCTAAGAATCTTCAGATCACATTGAACTATAACGGCAGAAGACAAGGTGAAGGAAGAATAGTTCATAATATGAGATCGGAAGCAAGAGCATACTTTTAGAATGATTTTATTATCTTGATTATATAAAAAAAATTATGCGATTAAAGAGAGTCGGATTAAGAACTAAGATTATGATTAAAAGTAAGATCTAAATTAACTCGCCGGTTATTTGGCGGATTAGGATCAGTTTCAATTGGGTAATGAAAATATATTATAATATGAAACCGACATTATTGATTTTAAAATACACAAGTGTATGATTATAAAAAACCTTCGAGGTTTTTGAATTTAATAAGTTAGAAGAATTAATAAATTGAATAACCAGTACTAAATTGAACAAGTTATGAAACCTCGAAGGTTTGATAAATAAAATTTAAAAACAGATGAAAATAATTTCCAATTTAGTTGAAGCGCACATATTCAGAAGAAAAGGGGGAGAGCTAGAACTCCTTGCGATAAAGCGTACCGGCGGACTCTCTTATCCTAACCTCTGGCAAATGGTGACCGGTGGAATTCAAGATGGTGAGAAAGCATACATCACCGCTCTAAGAGAGATC
Source organism: Chlorobiota bacterium (assembly GCA_013151565.1). GTDB lineage: Bacteria > Bacteroidota > Ignavibacteria > Ignavibacteriales > Melioribacteraceae > SZUA-22. Next base: position 2,201 of record JAADIB010000213.1, on the reverse strand, counting down.
AAAGAAGAGACCGGGCTGACGCCAAAGAGGCTCTGGTCGCTGCCGAATATTAATTCTTTTTATTCTTCGGAAGATGATTGTATTTTTATGATACCGGTTTTTGCCGCTGAAGTTGATGCGGAAGATACGGTAACTATCTCGTTCGAACATTCAGAATATAAATGGATCGGCAAAGATGAAATGATTGAAATATTAGCATGGCCCGGACAGAAGAAATCTGTTGAGATATTACACGAATATTTATCAAACGAAAATAAAATAATTAATTTAGTTGAAATTAAAATATAAAAAGTGAGGAAAAATTGAGTTTAGTAGTTGTTGGTTCTGTTGCATTTGACAATGTGGAAACACCTTTTGATAAAATCGAAAACGCCTTAGGCGGTTCTGCGACTTATATTTCGCTGGCAGCAAGTTATTTTACCGCTCCGGTAAAACTGGTGGCGGTTGTCGGCGATGATTTCGGAGAGGAAAATATTAAACTGTTAGAAGATCATGATATTGATCTAGCAGGCTTGGAAATTGTTGAAGGAGAAAAAACCTTCCGATGGGGCGGGAAGTATCATTATGACCTGAATATTCGTGATACATTATTTACAGATCTGAATGTGTTTGAGAACTTTGATCCAGTTATTCCCGAAAAAATGAAGTCGGGCAGGTTCCTTATCCTTGGGAATATCATGCCCTCCCTTCAATTGAAAGTTCTAGATCAAATGAATAATCTTAAATTTGTAGTTTGCGATACGATGAATCTCTGGATTGATATAGCCAAAGATGATCTGCTTAAAGTGTTGAAGCGAATTGATCTGCTGGTCATAAATGATTCTGAAGCGAGGTTATTAACGGACGAACCTAACTTGATAAAATCAGCCAGGATGATCCAAGAGATTGGTCCTAATTACCTTATTATCAAAAAGGGGGAACATGGCGCTTTACTATTCGGTGAGGATAAAATATTCTCTGCTCCTGCTTATCCGCTTGAAGATATTTTTGATCCGACAGGTGCAGGCGATACTTTTGCCGGAGGTTTAATAGGTTATCTTCACAGAACATCCGACGTAACTTTTGAGAATTTAAAACGGGCTGTTATATACGGCAGTACAATGGCTTCTTTCTGTGTTGAAAAATTCAGTACTAAAGGAATTGAAGACCTTTCCAGCATTGAGATCAAAAGCAGATATCTGGAATTTTTAGAACTCAGCAAGGTAAATGACGATGAGTGATTTTGTTTCGCTAAAATTTGGAGATCAAAAATTAGTATTTATCGATCAGACAAAACTGCCTCTTAAAGAGGAGTATGTAACTACAGCTATGAAAGAATTGCTGAAGCAATTGAAAGGCTTGAGATACGAGGCGCACCGGCAATTGGTGTTGCAGCCGCTTATGCATTAGCTCTTGTACTCAAAGATGAATCTGACAATTTGGATGATAAGTTTAATACGGCATTTGAACGATTGGCGGGAACTCGTCCTACCGCAGTAAACTTGTTCTGGGCTTTGGACCTTATGAAATCGGTTTATCAATCTCATAAAAACTCATCGTCAGTTTTTTTCTTATTGTTGAATAAAGCTGTACAAATTCATCAGGATGATATTAACAAATGCGAAGCGATTGCAAATAATGGTGTGGAACTTCTAAAGGATAATTCTACCATACTAACTCATTGCAATACGGGGCAATTGGCTACGGGCGGAAAAGGAACAGCGTTCAATGTGATCAAAAAAGGTTACGAATTAGGTAAAGTAAAATTTGTTTATGCCGATGAAACCCGTCCGCTGCTGCAGGGTTCGCGGTTGACTGCATTTGAACTTTCCAAAGCAGGTATTCCCTTCAAACTGTTGGTCGATTCCGCTGCAGCTTCTCTATTCAAGCAGAATAAGATCGATGCTGTAATTGTCGGGGCGGATAGAATTGCCGCCAACGGAGATACTGCGAATAAAATAGGTACATTCAACCTTGCAGTGCTCTGCAGTCATTTTAATGTGCCGTTCTACATTGCAGCGCCGGTTACCACAATTGATACGTCAATTGCCACCGGTGATGATATCAAGATTGAGATGAGGGACAAAACTGAGTTGAGTATGATACAGGGTGTTCAAGTTACTAACCCGAGTTATGATGCATATACCCCGGCGTTTGATGTGACTCCGAATGAATTGATAGCGGCAATCATTACCGATAAGAAAAACCATAAACCTCCGTAT
>JAADIB010000051.1 GCA_013151565.1 Chlorobiota bacterium | reverse complement strand
ACTCGTAAACGAGCAGCAGAAACCAGGCAATTATGAGGTGAATTTTGATGCAAATGGTTTATCTAGCGGAATATATTACTACAGATTGGTATCCGGTTCGTTTGTTGAAACAAAGAAGATGCTGCTCCTTCGCTAATGAACAGCTATCCGCCTTCGCTAATGAACAGCTATCCGCCTTCGCCAAAGAACGGCTACGTCGGACAAGCTGAAGGACAGGTGTTTTTAAAATCACAAATAACAAAATATAGAAAGGACCCCGAAATAACTAAATATAAATTTTACTTAATAACTCACTATACACAAGGATTACAAGTGCTTGATATATCAAATCCTGAAAGTCCCGTTGAAGTGGGATATTATGATGACCGGGAAACAATGAATATTAATATCGATAGTACTAATTATTTCAGAAAAAACACAAATAATTGGTATCAAGGTATTTACCCCGATACTTATCCGCTTTAGTGGAAGTCGGACTCGTAATGACAAATTTAATTGTTAGACAGCTTGCCTTACAATGAAAAAGAACCGAACTATGCTCAGATTTTTAGAGTATTCGATATCAAGCTTCCTCAATTACTTGCTCAGCTAATTGCATTCCTCTTTTAAGCGCATCTTCATTCAATGGTAATAAATGATGATAACGTTCGGGCAATACTTTTTTCAGTCCTTCAAGAATATTTTCGAATTTTATAATCGGTTTCTTCTGTAGGAAAGCGCCGAGCATTATCATGTTCATTATTTTTGTATTTTTCATTTTTGCCGCTTCAGCAGCACCCGGAATCCCGACAATGTCAATATCTTCCCTTGTCGGAGGAGTAATTACGTTTGTACTTTCGTATATCAAAAGTCCTCCGGGTTTAACCGCTTTCTCAAATTTATCAACCGACGGTTGATTAAGAGCGATCACTGTATCAAATGTTGCAATGATAGGTGAACTTATTTTTGAGTCGCTGAGAATAGCAATGCAGTTTGCAGTTCCGCCGCGCATTTCAGGCCCATATGACGGCATCCAGCTTACTTCCTTATCTTCAATTATACCTGAATAGCATAGAATCATACCCATCGATAACACACCTTGTCCGCCGAAGCCGGCTATTACAATTTCTTCAGTCATTATTTAGCCCTCCCATCTGGTGTTTTAATATCTCCTAAAGGATAGAACGGTATCATATTATCCTCCAGCCAATGATTCGATTCGATCGGTGTCATCTTCCAGTTTGATGGACAGTTTGCTACGACTTCAATAAAACAAGTTCCTTTCTTATCCTTCTGCAGTTCAAAACCTTTTCTTATTGCTTTTTTGGTTCTTCGTACTAAATTCGGTTTATACACCGCCTGTCTAGTAACATAGTATGTTCCGGGCAGTTCAGCAACAAGCTCAGTGATCTTAAGAGGATTTCCCATCGTGATTGCATCTCTTCCCATCGGCGACGTAGTCGATTTCATTCCCACTAATGTAGTTGGAGCCATTTGCCCGCCGGTCATTCCATAAATACCGTTGTTAATAAATACTATCAAAATATTTTCGCCTCTGTTGCAAGTGTGGATAGTTTCACCGGTACCGATTGCAGCTAAGTCGCCGTCACCTTGATATGAGAACACATACTTATCCGGCAGCACCCTTTTAATACCGGTTGCTACTGCCGATGCCCTTCCATGCGCAGCTTCTGTCATATCTACATCGAGATAGTTATACGCAAATACTGCACAGCCAACAGGAGCAATCCCTATCGTTTCCGACTGAATGTCCATCTCTTCAATAACTTCTGCAATTAACCTGTGGACAACACTGTGCGCACAGCCCGGGCAGTAATGGAAGTCAGCATCTTTTAATGTTTTCGGTACTTGATAAACAATATTCTCGTCAACAACAATAGTATTGTCCCTGAGGTTTGTATTTTCATAATGATCTTCTTCTATTAATGCTTTCTCGTTCATTCGGCGCCTCCGATTATTTTTTTCTCAAGAGCTTCAAGAATTTCCTCAGGAGTTGGAACTATACCTCCCATCCTGCCATGAAATTCAATTGGGATTTTTCCATTTACTGCGAGTCTTACATCTTCAACCATCTGTCCAGCATTCATTTCAACATCCAGAATACCTTTTACCTTATCAGCTAATTCAAAATATGTTTGATAGGGAAACGGGAAAAGAGTGATCGGTCTTACAACACCAACCTTATATCCTTTATCACGTGCTAACTCTGCTGCCTTCTGACAAATTCTGGCAACCAGCCCATAACCAGTAATTATATAATCAGCATCATCACAATTGATTTTTTCAACTCTTATTTCATTCTTCTCTATCTCCCTGTACTTCTTCTGCAGATGCAGATTGATCTCCTCCATTTTATCAGGTTGGATATGTAAAGAAGTGATAACATTGCTCGGTCTATCCTCTGGTTTACCAATAGTTTCCCATCCTTGAATTATGTCTTCACGTGGCTGCTGAGGAAATAGTTTTACTTTCTCCATCATCTGACCCAAAGCGCCATCGGTTAATATCATAACCGGGTTTCTATATTTAAATGCCAGTTCAAAGGATAGCTTTACAAAGTCAGCCATTTCCTGAACTGTTGACGGGGCAAGAACAATTAAATGGTAGTCACCATGTCCTCCGCCTTTTACAGATTGGAAATAATCTCCTTGCGCCGGTTGAATAGTACCTAAACCAGGACCGCCGCGATTTACATTTACTATTAAACAAGGAAGTTCTGCACATGCGATGTATGATATCCCTTCCTGCATTAAACTTATACCCGGACTTGATGATGAGGTCATAACCTTTTTACCTGTACCGGCAGCGCCGTAAACCATATTGATCGATGCAATCTCACTTTCAGCTTGCAGAATAATCATACCAGTTCTTTGATATGCTTCACGACTTAAATACTCCAGTACTTCAGACTGCGGAGTAATAGGGTAACCGAAATAAGCATCAGCACCCGCACGGATTGCAGCTTCCGCTAAAGCTTCATTCCCTTTCATTAATTTTGCTTCACTCATTTTCCCACCTTTAATGTCATATCGCTTGTTACGTTAGTTATTTTGGTTATTAGTTCCTTCTTCTTACCTACTATTTTTCTATACACAGTTATTGATCCATCAGGACAAACCAATGCACAATTGGTACAGCCTGTACATGTATCCTCAACTTTTACAGCATAAAGATATCCCTTCTGATTCACTTTCTTCGATAATTCAAGGGTATCTTCTGGACAAGCTTCAATACAAAGTTCACAACCTTTACATTTCTCGATATTAATTATAATATCGCCTTTTGCTTTTGCCATAATTTCTCCGGAATTAAATTCTTAATTTTCTTCTTTTGTTAAATTTATGTAAATACTATGCCAAAATAAAATTAAAATAAAAAAAATTTTGATAGTAAAATTTGTTCGAAAATAAGTTAGAATATCATTATATGGAGAGCTACAAATAAGCAATTTTATTGATGATTAACTAATCTTATTATTATTGAGAATAGTATGGATAATGATGAGAAAAAGTATTTGGATTTACTAATAGTATCAATTCATTTTTATTGAAAATGTTAATTGATCTTAAGTATTTTTTCGATTTTTTTAACAACATTTAAAATAGATTTTTCTATTTCAGGTGATAACGTCATAACCATATTTTGAATCTTTTCAATAGAAATTGTTATCAAGATTATTTTTGGTAGTCCACCTGAGAGTACGGCAGTTTCAATCAGATCACGTAAGCCGATATCATGAGCGCTAAGCGCCGTAGGAAAATCTGAAGCGTATTTTGGTTCTAGTATTGATACAGTACCAACTTGTTTACCATCCATGGTAGCATCAATAATTATCATTTTTGAATAGTCTCTGAAATATGAAAGTAGGTGAAACCCGCCTGTGCCCCCATCAACAATATTGATACCGTCCCAAATATAATTATTTTCAATAAAGTTAATTACATGACATCCAACACCTTCATCTCCAAGTAAAATGTTTCCTATTCCAAGTATTATTGTATTTGTATTATTTTCTTGCGTCATATTTAAAGTAATAGAAGCCTTTGCATAATCTATTTTATCATTTTGTATTTAGTAAAATTGTTCCCAAATGTGCTACACTCGGGTGGCGTAGCATACAAAATGGAATAAAAAGAGTGTTTAAATTATTTAATAAAAAAATAGTTGCAATTATTTTTAAGTTATGCAAAGCCTCCTAATAGCTGGTCAATATTATTTAATATTGCAAAATATCTTATTCTATGACCAGTTACAATACTAATGTGTCACATCTTTTTCTAATCTTTCCTTTTCAATAAATTTCCAGCCGCCGCCCATTGACGAAATTGTTCCGCGTCCTTCAACATAATCGTGATAAAATACGAGATAAACGTGTATCATTGCAAAGATGATAAAAAACCACATCATTAAATGGTGCCATACTCGTACGTATGCATCGCCTCCCATTAATGGAACGATCCATGCAAATAAACTAGGGAACCAGGAATTGCTCATTGCAGCGTACATTCCAAAACCGGTTATTGACTGAAAGAGAAATATAAGAAATGTGATAAAGTATGTAACACCAGCTAATGAGTTATGACCAATAGCTTTTAGCGGAGCTTGAGCTGTCTGCAGAATATCGATTTTAAGAACTTGCAACATTTCTGCAAATTGTTCTTTTTTATGCGGTATAAAATTACCCCATTTTGCAAATCTATTACCAACGAATCCGAAATAGATTCTATAAACGAAATTAAAAAAGAAAAGAAAGGCAAATGCAAAATGAATAAACCGAACTGTTCCAAACCAATAACCCAGATAGGCTTCTGCTGAATTCTGCAGTGCAAACGGGTTACCGATTAAATACCCTGTAGCCGCTAGTACCAAAATACAGAGTGCATTTATCCAGTGATACAATCTTACGGGAAGCTGCCAAACGTAAACTCTTCTCATACTAATACTAGTTGACATATCTACCTCCTTAAAATGTTTCTACATTATGCACATAGGTTCCCTTTTCATCGTAAAGATGAACTGCACAAGCCAGACAAGGATCAAAGGAATGTATAGTTCTAATAATTTCAAGCGGTTGTTCAGTATCAGCGACAGGAGTTCCAATTAAAGCTTCTTCATAAGCAGAACGTTTTCCTTCCGAATCCCGGGGAGAAGCATTCCATGTTGTAGGAACAACCAACTGGTAATTATCTATTTTTTCATCTTTTATTACAATCCAATGTGCTAAAGCTCCTCTCGGCGCTTCAGTTAATCCAACTCCCTTTGCCTCTTTAGGCCAAGTTGATGGTTCCCATTTTTCCATATTAGACATGCGGCTATCGCCATTTTTGATGTTAGCAATCAATTGATCATAAAAGCCAAGAGCCCAATTGGCAATAACTGCCGATTCAATTCCTCTTGCTGCAGTTCTGCCGAGTGTTGAGAATAGTGCTTCAACAGGAGCGTTTAACTTTGTCAAAACCGTATCAACTAATCCGACAACATCTTTATCACCTTTTGCGTATGCAACCAACATCCTTGATAGCGGTCCAACTTCCATTGCATGGTTATTCCAGCGAGGAGTTTTTAACCAGCTATATTTTGAATCAACGTTAAGATGTTCATACGGCGGTTTGGGACCTGTATAATTTAATTTAGTTTCACCTGACCAAGGATGCTTACCAGCTTTATTACCATCAGAATAATCGTACCAAGAATGTGCAATGTATTCTTTAATCTGTTCTTCATCTGTAGGATCAATTTCAATTACTTTGCTTAGATCTCTATTCAAAATAACTCCACGCGGGAGTTTGAAACTGGAAACATCGCTGTAGCCATTAGTGGGAAGATCACCGTAGGCAAGATAATTTGATACGCCGCCGCCAATTCCTGCCCAATCTAAGTAATAGGGTGCAATAGCAAGTAAGTCCGGTATATATACTTCGTCTATAAACTGTTTTGCTTCAACAAGTTTCTGATGAATTATTGCGAGCCGCTCCATATTAAGGGCATTAGCTTCATTAATATTAATTGAACAAGGCGCTCCGCCAACAAGATAGTTGGGATGCGGGTTTTTACCGCCGAGTATTGTATGAATTTTAATCACTTCCTTCTGCCATTCCAATGCTTCAAGATAATGAGTAACTCCTATTAAATTAACTTCGGGAGGAAGTTTATATGCAGGGTGTCCCCAATATCCGTTTGCAAATATTCCTAACTGACCACTTTCTACAAAGTTGGCTAATCGTTTCTGAACATCGCCGAAATATTTTGGTGAACTTCTAGGCCAATCAGAAATTGATTGAGCAATTGCCGAAGTTTTATTAGGATCGGCACTAAGAGCACTAACAACATCAACCCAATCAAGAGCGTGCAAATGATAAAAATGCACAACATGATCTTGCATATATTGCGCACAAAACATCAAGTTACGTACTAGTTCAGCGTTAGGAGGAATTTTTATATCTAAAGCGTTTTCAACTGTTCTAACTGAAGCGAGAGCATGTACGGTAGTACAAACGCCGCAGACTCTTTCCGTGAATGCCCAGGCATCTCTTGGGTCACGTCCCTTTAATATAAGTTCAATTCCGCGAACCATAGTTCCTGAACTATAAGCATCAACTATTTTTCCATTTTTTACTTCTGCTTCTACGCGGAGGTGACCTTCAATTCGAGTGATCGGATCTACAACAATTCTTTTAGGCATCTTGATTACCTCCTTCTTTTTCTATGTTCTTAATTCTTGATACATCTACTTCTTTTTTAACCAGTTTTCTTTTACGGATATTTGTCGAAACTGCGTGAGCGGCAATACCGGTTGCCGTTGCAACTCCAATAGCAATACCAATATCATCAGCAGTGCTTTCTATACCAAAGCCCGGGAAAGATGCCAGATGTTGATAAAACGGACCATTATCCCAGAAGTTCAATTCACTGCAACCTAAACATCCATGACCTGACTGTATTGGGTAACTCACGCCGTTGTTCCATTTCATTATTGCACATGAATTATAAGTTACCGGACCTCTACATCCAACTTTATATAAGCAGTATCCTTTTTTTGCATTTTCATCATCGAATGTTTCTACAAATAAACCGGCATCGTAATTCGGTCTTCTGTAACAAGTATCGTGAACTCTTCTTGAATAAAATGTTTTTGGTCTTCCTTGTCCGTCAAGTGCAGGAATTCTATCAAAAGTAAGCATGTAAAGAATTGTACCAGCCATAACCTCTGCAATAGGCGGGCATCCGGGAACATTAATAATTGGTTTTCCACTAATCAGTTTTTGGACGGGTTTTGCCTCAGTCGGATTTGGCTTAGCTGCTTGAATACATCCATAAGTTGCACAGTTACCCCATGCAATTATCGCTTTTGCATCTGCAGCGGTTTCTTCTAAAATACTTTCCATGGTTTTCCCTGCGATACAACAGTAAACTCCATCATTACCGGTGGGAATGGAGCCTTCAAAACATAAAATATATTTACCTTTATACTTAGTCATTGTATCGTGCAAACATTTTTCCGCTTGAAACCCTGATGCTGCCTGTAAGGTTTCGGTATAATCTAAAGAAATATGATCAAGTATTATATCTCCAACGATAGGGTGTGAAGTTCTGATAAATGATTCGCTGCAGCAAGTACACTCTTGCCCATGCAGCCAAATAACAGGCAAACGAGTTTTTGTTTCCATCGCATGGACAATCTGTCCAATTCCACTTGATTCAAGACCAAGAAAAGCGGCGGTCCATGCGCAGAATTTCAAAAAATCCCGCCTTGAATAGCCCCGCGCTCTAATTTCTTCCCACATAGTAGGCAAATGTTCACTCATGGTTACCTCCCTGTTTATTAAAATATTTAATCCTTTTAATTTAGTTTCATGTCTATTATATCATCCTCATTTAAATCAAATGAAATATTATCAACTATAAATTTTCCATCTATTTCTAATAAATCATTCAATCGAACTTCAGGGGCACTTTCTAAGGGAATTGTAATAAAACCTGGAGAGTAAGAAACTTTTGCGACGATCTTTCTTTTCTGTTCGAGGATTGCAACTACCTTTCCTCGCATTGAAATGTTTGTATCCAATTTAAATTCCCAATTAGGTTTTCTTTTTTACTACTTATTATGCAAGTAATGTGCCGAGATAATACCTTTGAATAATAAGTAAAATAGCAATTGGGGGTAGTCTAATATGCGGAAATCCGTTGATATATCATCGGAATTTCGCTTATTGGTTTGTTGATTTATCCGATTTTTAGTTTTTTTATTTTATCACGAAACGTTGACGGACTTAGTCCAAGAATTTTTGCCGCTTGAGCTTTATTACCTTTTGATTGTTCTAATGCTTCTTTGATGAGTTTATGTTCTAGACAGTTTACAACATCATTAAAGCTGTTTGTTCCATTTGCATAGCAATTCTTACAAGCCTTAATTAAGTTCTCTATAACATTTTCATTCCTGATTTCCGGGGCAAGATCGTCAACCATAACTTCTTCTTCAACAAACAGTGAAAGGCGTTGTATAACATTCCGTAATTCACGAACATTTCCGGGCCACGAATATTGGATCAACTTTTTTAGAGCAAGATTTGATACTTTTATACTTTTTTCAGAAGAGAAAAGTTTAAAAAAATGTTCCATAAGAAGCGGTATATCGTCACTTCTTTGGCGTAATGGGGGAATTCTGACCGGGACTCCATTAATTCTGTAAAACAGATCGGCGCGAAACCTCTTTCTATTTACCAATTCCTTCAATTCTACTTTGGATGCGGTAATTAACCGAACATTGATCGGAATTGGTTCGGTAGCTCCAATTTTAAGTAATTCTCCTGATTCTAAAATTCTTAGCAATTTTTTTTGAATATTCATTGGAACATCATCAATATCATCCAAGAAGATACTTCCATTATCGGCAATTTCAAAAAGACCTTTTTTTTGAGAAATGGCACTAGTGAAAGAACCTCGCTCATATCCAAAAAGTTCACTCTCTAACAGATCAGCCGGGAGGGCTGAAAGACTTATTTTTACAAATGAATTCTTAGATCTGTTACTTGTTCTATGAACATATTCGGCAAAAATTTCTTTGCCTGTTCCTGTTTCTCCAATTAATAGAATAGGACTATTTGAATCAACAACCTTATCAATACGGGATATTATTTCCCGCATTTCATGATTTTGCGTTATGATACTTAAAGATTTTTGCATAAAATAATTTTTAATTTAACCCAAATTTTGCATTAGATTTATCCGCCAGTGGCGGGAAAACGTTAATGCAAAATCGACTAATCCCGACCAATCGGGATAAGTCGGGGTTATTAGCTCACAATTGTTTTGAACATTATCGTATTTTTCTATTGCACAATCTCGGTTTAACATATTCTAGGTAACTGTTCCCCCGAAATCATATCAACAATTCGTTTACTTCCAATTGAAGTTTTCATAACCACTCTTCCCGGATGATCTTCAACAACTTCACCGATAATTTCTGCGTCAATTCCAAATTCATGATTTTTCATAGAGTTTAATACTTTTTCCGAATCATTAGGATTTACGAATGCAACTAACTTTCCTTCGTTTGCAATATACAGTGGATCCAAACCAAGAATTTCACAGGCGCCTATAACTTGCTCATTTATAGGAATTTTATCTTCTTCTATTTCAATTCCAACACCTGCAGAGGATGCAATTTCATTTAGTGAACTTGATAATCCTCCTCTAGTGATATCTCTCATCATCTTAATATTTTTTGAAGAATTGATCATTGCTTCAACCAATCCATTTAATGGTGCAGTGTCGCTTAATATTTCAGTTTCAAATTCCAAGCCTTCACGAGCTGACATGATAGCAATTCCATGGTCGCCGATCTTTCCGCTCAATATGATTAAATCCCCCGCTTTACAGTTACGGGGTGAAATATATAAATTATTATATACAGCACCAATTCCTGATGTATTAATAAAAACTTTATCTCCTTTCCCTCTTTCAACAACTTTAGTATCACCTGTTACAATTTTAACACCGGCTTTGTCTGCTGCTTCCTTCATCGAGAGAACAATTTTCCATAAGTCTTCAAAAGGCAATCCTTCTTCAATTATAAATCCTGTTGATAAATACAAAGGTTTTGCTCCGGCAACTGCCAGGTCATTAACGGTTCCGTTAACTGCTAATTCTCCAATATTACCGCCGGGGAAAAAAATCGGCTGAACAACGTATGAATCAGTGGTGAAAGCAAGTTTAGCATTTTCAATATTAAATACAGCACTATCATTTTGTTCATTAAGCAGCTCATTGTTGAATTGAGATACAAATATTTTTTCAATTAATTGATGTGTTAATTTTCCGCCGCCGCCGTGAGCTAGGAGAACTTTTTCATATTCATTTTTTGGTATTGGACAAGTTATCATATTACTCATAAATTATTTATAGTGAAAGTATGCAGCACAAGCGCCTTCAGTAGAGACCATTGGCGCTCCGAGAGGATGTTCCGGTGTACAGTTAATTCCAAATTCACCGCACTCAATTGGTTTTTTCTTTCCTTGCAGAATTAACCCGGCAATACAAGATTCCGGTTCTTCAACTTTTAAATCCTCAATATCAAATATTTTTTCGGCATCGAACTCAGAATATTTTTCCGAAATATTATAACCGCTATTGGGAATTACTCCTATTCCCCGCCACGTCATATCCCCGACTTCGTAAACAGAAAATGTCACATTCTTTGCAGCAAGATTTCCATCCTTTAGGACTACCCTGCTATATTGATTTTCAAGATCGGCTCTTCCTTCTTCAAGTTGTTTCACAACCATATAAATGCCCTGCATAATGTCAACAGGCTCAAACCCTGTAACAACAATTGGAGTTTTATATTTTTCAACCAATGGCTGATATTCATTATAGCCCATAACCGTGCAAACATGACCTGCTGCAAGGAAGCCATCAATTTTCGCGGTACTATCGGAAAGCAGCGCTTCAATAGCCGGAGGAACTAAAACGTGAGAAGCAAGCAGCGAGAAGTTTTTAAGTCCTCTACGTTTTGCCTCTAAAACCGAAGCAGCATTTGCCGGCGCAGTTGTTTCAAATCCGACGGCAAAAAAAACTACTTTTTTATTGGGATTACTTTCAGCAATCTTAACTGCATCAAGTGGTGAATAAACCATTCTTACATCTGATCCATTTGCCTTCACAGTTAACAAATCATCTTTAGAGCCAGGCACGCGCATCATATCGCCGTAGGTTGTGAATATTACATCTTTACGCGAAGCAATATTTATTGCTTTATCAATTTTCTCAAGTGGTGTTACACACACGGGGCAGCCGGGACCGTGAATTAAAGTAATACTTTCAGGCAGTAATTCCTCAATATTATATTTCATTATTGCATGAGTTTGACCTCCGCATATCTCCATAATTGACCAGGACTGTGTGGTTAACTCTTCAATTTTGTTTTTAAGATTTTTTACTAATGTCGAATCTCTATACTCTTGAACGTATTTCATATTTTTAATCTCATTTGTAGAACGAATCTCCTGATTCGTTTTTTAACATCATATTTTAATTAGCGATTCAGGAGAATCGCTCTACAATTTAGATGTCTCCCATTTCTTTAAGCAGCCTGATTGTTTCTTCTGCGTCATCTTCATCAATTTTACTTAAAGCAAAACCAACATGCGCTAATACATATTCTCCAACTTTAGGATCATCGATCCATTGAACACAAATATCTTTTGAAACGCCGGCAAAATTTACTTTCGCCATTTTTAATTCTGGATTATTATCATCAATTGAAATTATTTTTCCCGGAACTGCAAGGCACATAAAAGTCTCTCCAATAATTTTACTTAATAATTTTGATAGGACTTAATAGAACTCAGATCAAATTCAGAATACTTAATGTCTGCTGCTGCAATTTGTCCCAAAGCAATTCCACCGTCATTTGGAGGAATTCTTTGATGCACATACACTTTGTGATTTTTGTTTTCTAATAGCTCAACAGTTTTTTCTGTTAGGTAAATATTCTGAAAACATCCGCCGCTTAAAACGACTTTTTCTTCGCTAAGTATTTCTGAAATGTTTAATATTATCTCAGATAATGTATTATGAAATTTTGTGGATATTTTTGTTACATCAACGCCATTTTTTCTGTCATCAATTATAGATTCGATCATTGCCTGCCAATCAATTATAAATTTGCCATTTTCTTTTAATTCAAAATGATATTTCCCGGATTCATTTTTATCCACCGCAAATTCTAATTTCATAGCAGATTGACCTTCATAATTTGAGCAGTGTGAAATGCCGAGTAAAGATGAAACTGCATCAAATAATCTACCCGCGCTTGATGTTCTCGGTGAGTTGATATTTTTATCTAACATCGATTTGATAATTTCAAGTTCATTATCGTTAAAATTCATCTCTTCAAATAACAAAACATCATTAAATATTTCGGCGCCGTACAACTCATATAAAATGCCTATTGCCGAACGTCGAGATTCCTTAATGGCTTTTTCTCCGCCAGGCAATTGGAATTGCCTAAACTGGGCTACGTGACTAAAAGTGTTTTCATCTGAAATAAAAAATTCACCGCCCCAAATTGTACCATCCAACCCAAATCCCGTGCCGTCCCAAGCTACTCCGAGCGCCGTACCGGTAACTTGGTTTTCGGTTCTGCAGGATGCAATGTGTGCATAATGATGCTGAACTGATCTATGATTATCTGTAATTGATTTTGCATAATTGGTGGAAAGATACGCGGGATGCATATCACTCACTACTTCCGAAGGTTCGGAATTATAAAGCGTTTTAAAATCATCAATAACTTTTACGAAAGTTTTGTAAGCCGATTCAGTTGAAAGGTCGCCAATATACTGACTAACAAATACATTAGAACCGATCTTCAATGCAATATTATTTTTAAGATGCCCTCCGACAGCAAGAATTGATTTTTCATTATCTTCACTTTCTGATAAAGTAATTGGGAGCGGAGCATATCCACGAGCTCGCCTGAGAACCATTTCCCTATCAAGTACAATGCGTACGATGGAATCATCAACTTGCCTAACAATCGGTCTGTTGTGGATCAGAAAATAATCTGCAATTCCGCCAAGTTTCTCAAATGCCTCTTCTTCGTCAATGCACATAGGCTCTTCTGAGATATTACCGCTTGTAGCAACAATAGGAAAATTAAGCTCATTTAATAATAAGTGATGAAGCGGTGTATAAGGAAGCATAATTCCAAGATAAGGATTATCCGGGGCAACTGATTCTGCTATACCGTATTCAATATTCATCTTCTTTTTTAATAAAACAATGGGTGATTCAGGCGATAGAAGCAGCCGCTTTTCCAACCCGGATAAATCGCAGATCTCTTTTATAGATTCAATTGAAGGGAACATTAAAGCAAATGGCTTTTCATCCCTATGTTTTCTATCCCGCAAGCGATTTACAGCTTCATTATCTCGCGCATCAACAATTAGCTGAAAACCTCCTAACCCTTTTAATGCAACAATTTTTCCTTCACGGATTCTATCAGCAGTTGCATTGATCGGTTCTTCCCCTAATATCTTTTTCCCTTCCTGAGTATCCAAAAATTCAACATGAGGTCCGCACTTAGGACATGCAATTGGCTGAGCATGAAATCGCCGATCTAATGGGTTTTCATATTCCGCTTTGCATTCATCACACATCTCAAATATTTTCATCGATGTATTCGGACGATCATAAGGAAGTGATTCAATAATAGAAAATCTCGGACCGCAATTCGTACAATTGATGAATGGATAATGAAACCTTCTATCGGACGGGTCATTCATTTCATTTAGACAATCTTCACAAACAGCAATATCAGGTAGAATTAAATTATTGTTGATTTATTTTCGTCATTAGTACTTTTTCTAATTTCAAAATCGCTGAATCCAACCGGGTCTAAAAACGAAAATTCCATCCCGGTAATAAATGAAAGTTCAGGTTTTTCTTTTTCAATTCTAAAGATAAATTCATTTATAATCTGCTTTTCCCCTTCCACTTCAATAAACACACCTTGTGAAGAATTATATACAAATCCATTTAAATTAAGGTCGGCGGCAAGTCGATAAATAAACGGACGAAACCCAACGCCCTGAACCGCACCGCGAATATTTATTTTTGCCCTAAAGATCATTTACCTTTTATACTTTGTGAAAACCAATCAATCCAATCATCTATTCCTTCTCCCGTTCGGCATGAGATAGGAAATATCTTTGCCGAGGGATTTACCTCTCTAACATTATTTATCAACTCATCAAG
>JAADIB010000032.1 GCA_013151565.1 Chlorobiota bacterium | reverse complement strand
CACCCTGGTCGGAAGCCGTTATCATGTGCGTGGGGTCGGAAGGATTTATCCATAAGAAATGATAGTCATCACCGCCGGGTGCACCTTTAAATATCGAAAAATGTTTACCTCCATCATCTGAACGTTGGATGGAACGATCCATAACATAAACAATATCCGGATTGTCCGGATCAACGGTTATGCGACTAAAATAGGAGTCTGCCAGTGATGCATCGGGATTAACAAGTTGCCAGCTCTCACCTCCGTTATTCGTGCGGTATATTCCACTGTTATTTCTATCAGCCTGAATGGAAGCATAAACAACCTGTCCTTTGCTGCCGCGTGCCGCACCAAGACCAATTCGTCCAAGATTGGCTGCCGGAAGTCCGTTGCCGGCAAGCTTTTTCCAATGGTTACCTCCATCCGTACTTTTGTAAATACCTGATCCCGGACCGGATTGCGGTAAAAAGTAATCGAGCCACGGATGCATACGCATCTGCCAAAGGGCGGCATAAACTACCGAAGGATTCTCCGGATCAGAAGCAATATCCACAGCTCCGGTATTATCATCAACAAACAGAACATGCTTCCATGTTTTTCCACCGTTGGTGGTAAGAAAAACGCCGCGTTCAGAGTTAGGGCCGAATGCATTACCCATTGCAGCCACTAAAACACGGTTAGCGTTATCCGGGTCTATCAAAATACGTCCGATATGCCGGCTCTCTTTTAAGCCCGTATTTGTCCATGTTTTTCCGCCGTCTTCGGTTTTGTATATACCGTTTCCGGCAAGAATATCGTAACGTGATGCTACCTGTCCCGTGCCTACGTAAATTATTTGGGGATTGGAAGGTGCAATGGCAAGCGCACCCACGGAAGATGATTGTTGATGCTGCATGAGAGGCTGCCACGTCCTGCCCGCATCATCCGTTTTCCAGACTCCGCCGCCCGCTGCGCCAAAGTAAAAAGTGTTTGGTTCATCCGGAATACCTTCTGCCATGGTTGCCCATCCGGCACGGTAAGGCCCGATCAGCCGCCAATGCATAGCTGCATAAGTTGTTTCCGGGATTGTTTGAGCAAGAATAATTTTAAATGGTATGATTAAAAAGATGAAGGTTTGAATCAATATTAGTATTGATATTTTATTTTTTGCCCGATATGATGTTGATTTGGTTCTAAGAATATTAACCGGCTTAACTTTCTGTTTCATAATATTCTGCTTTCCTGTTTAATTTAGTTTTTAATAATTGGAAAGAACGAATAGCCCAAAAATATTTGAAATCTATTGTTGTAGAGTCCGGTCTAAAAAGGTACGATTTTGATTTCAGCCACTTTTACCCCTCGATCCCCTAAAGGGAGGTGGCTGAAAATCAGTGCTCCCTTTAGGGAAAGGGGTAAATACTGATTTTCATTTTTTACCTTTCAGTACCTTTTTAGACCGGACTCATCATTCTTTCTTTCACAAAAAAATGTTGTTAAGCAAAAGTATTATAAAAAAGGGATTTGTTCACACCTTAACTTTGAGAAAGAAAAAAAACATAATAGTAAAATATAAAGTCAATTCGAGGTCTGAAAGATGGGAGTACTTTAATGCTCTGTGGGGGATTGAGAAAAGCCGGGGACAGGTACAGAGAATTAAAGAATTACCACAAGTTGTAGGAAGAACCTCTTTAAGAGGCGGAAAAAATAATAAAAAGCAGGTAAAACAAGTTATCAAACAATATCTTACAAAAGCTACGGCATTAAACGAAAAACTTTCAAAAGCAAAAGGTAATTTACCAATAGTAGAATTAACAAATTTTAATTCTAATCATTTTGGTTTTGGCAAAATTTATAATGTATATTTGTAAAAAAAGTTTAATAATATACTTTTTACAACAAAATAAAATTTACGATTTGGAACCATTAAAAGATATTCTGTCTAAATGTGAGGAAATAGCCTTTGACTTAGATTTTACAAGAGCAAAAGAGTGGAAATCACAGGATAAAAAACGGGTAATTGTTGGTTATATGCCAATTTATTTTCCCCGTGAGATTGTTCATGCCGCAAATGGTTTATCCGTTGGCATCTTAGGTGGTGGCGATAAAAAAATGATAATAAAAGGCGATGCCTATTATCAATCCTATATTTGTCATATGCCCCGAAGTATTATAGAATTGGCACTTGATGGGAATTTTGACGAATTCGATGGATTTATTTTCCCGTCAATATGCGATGTCATTAGAAATCTTTCCGGGACATTTCAGATACTTGGAAAAGGGAAGTTTGCCAAATACCTTGATTATCCACAGAACTTTAAATCGCATATAGGGGGTGAATTTTATGAGCAGGAACTTCAACATATACTTGACGAAATTTATAAAATAAATCAAATTAAAGTTACCCCTGCAAGACTAAACGAGTCAATTCGCCTTTTCAATAAAAACAGACAACTCACGAGAGAAATTTATGATATTCGACAAAAATTTCCATGGCGGTTAACCGCTGCCGATGTGTATCATATTGTAAGAGCAGGATATATGATACCCGTTGAAGAGCATAATGCTATATTGGAAAATGTGATTCATTACATTAAGGAAGACATTAATCAACCGCTTGACAAAATCAGAGTTGTTGTAATGGGTGCTTTTTGTGAACAGCCTCCTATCGGTTTAATAAAAACAATAGAACTTGCCGGATGTTATGTTGTTGAAGATGATTTTCTTCTTGGTGCAAGATGGATTCAAAAAGATATTGAAGAAATTAAGTCAGAAAACAAATTACTAAGCACTTTAAGTTATGCTTTTCTAAACAATAGCACTTTTTCATCAACCATATACGATGTTGATAATCCAAAGGAAGGCAGATTACTTGAGCTAATAAATCGCAGAAACGTGGACGGAATTATTTTTGCTGCCCCGAGTTTTTGTGATCCTGCTCTTCTCGATCATCCTATCTTACAAAAAGCCTGTGAGGAAAATGATATAAGATATGTTAGCTTTTTATATAACGAAAACACCGGACAGTTTAAAGTTATTAAAGAACAAATAGGAACATTTTCGGATTCCATAAAATTATGGGATTAATTTTTTTAGTGATATTAATTTAGAATAAAAATATTATGTCAACCAGGGTTACAAAAGAGAAAAGTATGCTAATCCAAAAGGAGATGATTTCATCTCTTTTTAAAGAATTAAGCACGGCAAAACAAACCGGCAAAAAAGTGGTATATACTTTTGTTCCTGGCAATATATCAGAATTAATCAGAGCATTTGATATGCTTCCGGTATACCCTGAAATTAATGCTTTACAGTCGGGTATGCGAAAAAAATCGGGAAAGTTTATTCATGATGCCGAAAAAATCGGATATTCCGAAGATGTTTGTACTTATGTGAAATGTGATGTAGGCATGATACTAAATGGGAACATTGGTCCTACCGGTGAAAAAATACCCGAACCTGACCTGTTACTTTTAAGTTATACAGGTTGCTTTACATTTATGAAATGGTTTGAGAACCTGAAAAGATTATATCCGGGCGTTCCCGTTGCTTTATTACATACACCATATCAGGAAGGACATAAAATAACACCTGATATGACACAATATATGGTAAAGCAATTAAAAGAAGAAGTTATTCCAAAAATGGAACAGGTTTCCGGTAAAAAATATGATGAAGATAAACTTAAAAAGATATTAGGAAATACCAATAAGGTAGAAGAGTTGATGGTTAAGATATTTGATACAACCAAAAACAAACCCTCTCCGATTGATGCCTATTTTGCCGGAGTTTATTATATTGGTCCCATAAATATTGGTTTTAGGGGCACCGGAGAAGCAGTTGTTTATTATGAGAAACTCTACGAAGAAATTTTGGAAAGAGTTAATAAAGGGTTAGGGCCTATAACTCCGGAAGGTGTGATGGAAGAAGAAAAATTCCGTTTAGTAATTGAAGGTCCGCCAAATTGGACTCACTTTCGTGAATTTTGGAAGTTATTTTACGATTTAGGGGCTGTAATTGTTGCCTCTTCTTATACAAAAGTAGGAGGTGTGTATGATAATGGTTTCCGGGTAAACCCGGATAAACCGTTAGACAGTCTTGCTGATTATTGTATGAATTGTTATACAAATCTCAATCTTAAACAAAGGGTTGAATTGCTGTCAAATTGTATTACAAAATACCAGGCAGACGGTTTTCTTGTTAATTCGATAAAAAGCTGTAACTCGTTCTCAGCCGGACAATTAATGATTATGCGACAACTTGAGGAAAAACTTGATATTCCGGTCGGTTTCATTGAGTCTGATTTAGTTGACCCGAGATATTTTTCGTATTCAAATATAAAAAACAGACTGGAATCTTTTTTTCAAATGCTTGAACAACGCAAAATAATTTTTAACAACTAATTGAACCTGATAAAAATACATTTTAATGAAAAAATATTATTTAGGAATAGATCTGGGGTCAACAACATCAAAAGCAATTATTATTGATGAAGAAGATAATATAATTGGCAGAGGTATAACAAATACAAGGGCAAATTATTTGGTGGCTACCGAGGTAGCAAGGTTTGAAGCAATTTATAATGCCAGATTCTCTCTGTTAAAAATGAAATTAGAAGACGAAATTAACAGCAATCCTGAATATGAGAAATATATTAATGATGTTGAATCTGCATTCCAATATCTTAAGTTTAAATACAAATTAGATAAATTATATGTAAAATTTAAGGATACTATAGAATCATCCTTTTCAGGCGATAGAAAAGAAAACATTTTACAGATTGTTGAAAAAATTGTAAAAACCATTGGACCTGAAATTCGTGATGCATATTTATTTTCAAATCTTGGAAATAAAAATCAATTTTTCAGGGACATTGTAAGTGAAAGGTACAACAACGAAATAAAAAAATTAGATCCGGAATTTTTTGACCCCTTGATGTTAGTTTATGATAAAAGTATTATTTCTGTTGAAAATGAGCTTACTGAGTTTAATTTTAAAGAACTCATTTCTGAATCAATAGAGATTATGAATGAAAAGTATGCCAAATTAGATGAAACATTGGCAGAAAATAATAGCAGTCCTCAATTTTATGCTGAAATAAATTTATTAAAGGGTAATTACAAAAAAATTTACAATTCTTTAAAAGAACATTTGGAATTTGTGGCAACTATGGATATTCACATCTCTAATATGGTTGGCACAGGCTATGGCCGGGCTTTATTACCGTTTCCCGAAAAATCCATAAAATCAGAAATCCTTTGCCATGCCTTTGGAGCACATGCAATTTTCCCAAATACCAGAACCGTTCTTGATATTGGCGGACAAGACACAAAAGCTATTCAAGTGGACAAGCACGGGTTGGTTACCAGTTTTCACATGAATGACAGATGTGCAGCCGGATGCGGCAGATATCTCGGTTACATTGCCGATGAATTTAACATTTCTTTAAATGAACTTGGCCCTTTGGCCTTAGATGCAAAAAAAGAAGTTAATATTTGTTCAACTTGTACTGTCTTTGCAGGAGCTGAAATCAGGGAACTATTAAATGTAGGACAAAAACGATCAGATATTCTGGCAGGATTACACCGATCAATAGTAATGCGGGCCATATCCTTATTAGCACGCTCGGGTGGTGTTAGAAATGAATTTTCGTTTACCGGTGGTGTTGCTCGTAATCAGGCGGTTTTAAAATATGTTTCCGAGCTTATTCATAAAAATTACGGGGATGATATTAAAATAAATATTGGTGCCGATTCAATTTTTATGGGAGCACTTGGCGGAGCAATGTTCGCAAGAAGATCTATGAAAAATTTAGCACTCACGGATAAATAAAAACAAATGGCTCTGTTTAGAACATTATGAATTAGAATTTTATAAAAAAAATGGAAAACAAAATAGTTACTCTCGGGATTGACATTGGAAGCAGTAATATCAAATTGGTTTTAATGGAATATTCAGAAAATCCCATTATTTTAGATAAAAAAGTAGAAAAAATCAGAAAACGAAATTCGGCAGAAGTTTCTTATCAGCTTATAAACGATATTTTAGAAAAGAATAATCTTAAATATGAGGATTTAGCCTATTTGGCATCAACGGGAGAGGGAGAAATGTTATTAAGAAAAAAAGGACATTTTTACAGTATGACAACTCATGCAAAAGGCGGTGCATTTTTATATCCTGGGTCCTTAACGGTTGTTGATATGGGATCGCTTTATGTACGGGCTATTTCCATTAATGAGTTGGGAAGAGTTCTTAATTATAAAATGACCGGACAATGTGCTTCGGGTTCCGGTCAATTTGTCGAAAATATTTCGCGATATCTCGGGCTGGCAATTGAAGAAGTTGGCGACATTTCATTAAAAGCTACAAAGCCCGAAACCCCATCCGGGATATGTGCCGTATTGGCTGAAACGGATGTAATTAATATGGTTTCGCGAGGTATAACAACACCTAATATCATTAAAGGAATACATTTATCAATTGCAAATAAAATCATAAAATTACTTACGTCTGTTAAAGCAAAATCTCCGGTTATTTTAACGGGAGGTATGGCAATGAATCATGGAATGGTACAGGCTGTTGAAGAATTAATAGAGGAAGGCAAATTAGATTTAAAAGTCCATGCACATCCTGATTCAATTTTTGCAGGTGCCATCGGTGCTGCAATATGGGGAGGATTTCGTTATTATAAATTAAATAATTAAATTTTTAAGATTATTATGGCAAAAAATTTAGATGCATTGTTTAAACCAAAATCAATTGCTTTAATAGGCGCTTCTACAAAAGAATTATCAATTGGAAATGTTATAATAAAAAATCTTATCCATTACAAATATTCTAATCCAATATATCCAATAAACCCAAAAGCAGATAAAGTCAGAGGGTTAAGAGCATTTAAATCAATATTAGATGTCCCGGGCGATGTGGATCTCGTTCATATTGTTATTCCACCAAGGTTTGTTCCTGACGAAGTTGAGAATTGCGGAAAAAAAGGCGTAAAAGTTATCATAATAAATACAGCCGGATTTAAAGAAATGGGGGCAGACGGACAAGCTTTAGAAGATGATTTTCTTAAAAGAGCCAAAAAATATGGTATAAGAATTTTCGGACCAAATTGTCAGGGAATTATAAATTCTGAAATTAAAGCATATTGCAACTTTACTTTTACTTTTCCGAAACCGGGACATATTTCAATTGTTGCTCAAAGTGGGGGTATAGGAGCAGTAATTATGCAGGCTATTCACGATTTGGGGATTGGCATTAGAATGTATGCCTCAAATGGAAATGCTTCTGATATCTCAATACCGGAGATTATTCAATACTATGGAAATGACGATGATACCAAAGCAATTATCGTTTATGTCGAAAGTGTTTCAAATCCCAAAGAATTTTTGAAAATCGCTCAGGAGATATCTGCCAAAAAACCAATTCTTGCTATGACCGCAGGTCGTACAGATAAAGGAGCAGAAGCTTCGCGATCTCATATTGGCGGATTAGCAGGAAGTATTTCGTTAGAATATCTTTTCAAAAAAGCTAATGCCTTATCATTTTCTAATCTTGAAGATTTATGTCATGCCGCTGTTGTTTTTTCTTCACAACCCATACCAAAAGGAAACAGCGTTGGAATAATTACTAATACAGGCGGACCAGCTGTTCTTGCTGTTGACGAACTGGTAAGTCGTGGTTTGGAAGTACCCCGGCTATCAGAAAATGCAAAAAATACTTTAAAAGAAACCATGTTTGACTCTGCTTCCGTTAACAATCCTCTTGATGTGGTTGCCACAGCCGGCGCACCTCAATTTAGAAGTGCTTTGGAAGTGATGATGAATGAACCAAACTTTGATAATATTTATATTAATTTCGTTACACCCCCATTTGTTGATTGTGATAGTGTTGCAACCGAAATAGTAAATATCAATAAAAAGCAGATAAAACCAATTGTATGTAATTACATAACCGATAAACAAAATTGGCAAACAACTACCAATATATTAAAAGAAGGTTCCGTTCCCTGTTTCGATTTCTCGGAAACAGCAGCAAAAGCTCTTTCTTCACTCGTAAAATATAAAGATGTAAAGACACGAAATAAAGGCAAAACGAAAACTTTTATTGATATCGACAAAAACAGTGTAAAAAAAATAATTGACCGGGTAAAGTTCTCAAATCAGGAAGTATTAACAGCAGGTCAGGTTTATGAAATTTTATCATCCTACAAAATCCCTGTTGCAAATTGGGGAATTGCTAAAGATAAGAATGAAGCAGTTGCTTTGTCCGAAAAAATTGGGTTTCCTGTAGTGATTAAAGCAGACTCTGTAAATATTATTCATAAAAGTGATGTTGGAGGGGTCGTTTTAAATATTAAAAATCGCAACCAGGTTGCTGATGTTATTACTAAAATGCAAAAAGAACTTTATCAGACTGATTTGAAGTTCTTTATTCAAAAATGTATGCCCAAAAGTGTCGAACTAATAATTAGTGCTAAAAAAGAAAAAGGATTAAGTCATCTTATTATGTTTGGTTTGGGAGGCATATTTGTTGAGATATATAGAGATGTAGTTTTTAATTTATCTCCAATCACTGATGTTGAGGCAGGAGAAATGTTAACTTCCATTAAAGCTTCACAAATAATTACAGGTTTTAGAGGAGAAAAAGGAATTAATAAAGAATTAATAATTGAAATAATTCAAAGAATCTCTATGTTGGTTAATGACTTTCCTGAGATCAAAGAACTGGATATTAACCCCATTTTTGCTTATGAAGATACGGCTTGTGTGGTAGATGCAAGAATAATTATTTAAGAATTTATTAATCTTATAAAATAAAATTTGAACCATGGACAAAAAAAAATTTAAAGTAGGAATCATTGGTTTAGGACCAGTGGGACAAACGCTTGCTGTACACTTTAGAGAAGCAGGATGCGAAATAGCCATAACGGATTTAGATAGGGAAAAACTTAATTTAATTAGAAAAGAAGGCATTGAAATAACTGGAAAGATTGAAAAGAAAGCTTATTTTAAATATGTCTATAATTCAATAGAGGAACTACTTGAACATAACTTTGATATTTTAATTAGCGCCGTTAAAGCCTATCATGTAAATTCAATTATTGAGGAGATAAAAAAGAAATCAACTAATAAATTCTACCTGTTAAGTGCACAAAATGGCATTGATATAAGAATAAAATACATTTCTCACTTTGATGTTTCCCGGATTTTTAGAATGGTAATTAATTTTGCAGGAAATCTTCAGGCCCCCAATATTGTATCTCTAAACTTTTTTAATCCCCCCAATTATGTAGCTTCCGTAAATGATTCACAACCGGAAATTGCACAATGGATTGCAGACACACTCTCAAGTGCAGATCTATTAACTGAGAAAGAAGATTCATTTGTGATAGCCAATAAGATTTGGGAAAAAACTATTTTAAATGCAGCTTTAAGTCCGTTATGTGCTCTGTCAAGATTAACAATGAAAGAAGCAATGGAAAACCCTGATACTTTAGAAATTGTTGAATACCTGATTTATGAAGCTGTAGATGTTGCAAAAGCTGAGGGAATAAAACTGCCGGACAACTTTGTTAAATTATGTGTCAGGTATCTCGGCAATGCAGGTAATCACTTCCCTTCTCTTGCTGTTGATTTAATAAATAAGAGACCAACTGAAATTGATTATATGAATGGAAAAATAGTACATTATGGTAAAAAGCACTATATCAGAACACCATTAAATTTAACATTAACAAACCTGGTAAAAGCAATTTCCAAAAAAAATGAATCGGATTAAAGCATTCAAACATCTGAATTAAATAAATATTACAATAAAGTACTCCCCATCTTTCAGACCACAAACCGGTTTTTCTTAGTTGGTTTTTTTATCATTATTTGTGTTGTTGTTAATCAAGAAATTTATAATGAAATTTATAAAATATTATCCAAAAAATAACACATTAAATTTGAATTTATATGTATCTAAAAGATTTTAACTATTTACGACCAAAATCATTGACAGAAGCTTGTAATATGCTTCAACAACACAATGATTGTGCCTTGATGGCAGGAGGAACCGATTTGTTAGTTGAGATGAAAAGTGGGCTCCGGTATCATGAAAATATTATCTCACTTGCCGGTATTAAAGAATTATCAGAGATAGAAGAAAGTAACGACTACATTACAATAGGTGCGGCCACAACGCATAATGTAATTGTAAATTCAAGTTTGCTTAAACAACATTACCCCGCTTTACCCGAAGCCTCGTCTAATGTTGGAACTGCACAAGTTAGAAATATTGCAACCATAGGTGGTAATATTTGTACTGCTGCTTCCTGCTGCGATACAGCTCCGGTTCTTTTAGCCTCCGATTGTACTTTGGAATTAGTTGATATTAATGGAAGCAGAGAGGTTTCTGTAAATGATTTCTTTATTTTTCACAGAAAGACCACTATGAAAAAAGGCGAAATATTAACAAAAATAAAAGTCCCCAAATTAAAACCCGGAACAGGAATTAGCATTCAGAAATTTGGATTGCGAAATGCTGTCACAATATCTGTTGCTTCTGCGGTCGCATTAATAACCATAAACAATGGCATTTGTGTTGATGCAAAAATTGTTATTGGTGCTGTTGCTCCTACGCCATTTGTTAGTGAAGCAGCTTCGAAAATTCTAATCGGTGAAAAGGTTCAATATCTAATAAATAATTATGAGGTTGTAGATAAGGCCGGAGATCTTGCCGTTGCTGATTCAAATCCTTTAAGCGACATCAGAGGATCTGCTGATTACCGGAAACGATTAGTTAAAGTTCTCGTAAAAAGATCAATTAAAAATGCTGCAATAAGGGCTACTAACTAATAAATTGATAAAATAATGAAACACCTGATAAATATAAAAGTCAATGGTAACGATTACGAAGTTGCCGTAAAATCAAATACCACACTTCTTGATATGCTTCGCAATGACCTTCGATTAACAGGGACTAAGAAAGGATGTGGTGTTGGAGATTGTGGCGCCTGTACGGTAATCCTTGACGGGAAAGTTGTAAATTCATGTATTGTGCTTGCCCTTGAAGTTGATGGGAAAAGTATAACCACAATTGAAGGTGTGGCTGATGGAAATAAACTTCACCCTATTCAAAGGGCATTTATAGAAAAAGGAGCAATTCAATGTGGATTTTGTACACCGGGTATGATTATAAGAACCAAATCAATACTCGATGAAAATCCCAACCCGACTCACGAAGAAATAATGAACCAAATAAGCGGAAATCTTTGCAGGTGTACAGGATATACTAAAATAATAGAAGCAATTGAAACAGCAAGAGATTATTTAAATGGGAAAGAACCCAGGGAGATTATCTATGCTCCACAGAAATCAGCAATAAACCTGTCGGTTGTCGGAAAAAGACTTCCAAAAGTTGATGCGCCGGATAAAGCCACAGGACGTGCTATATATACCGATGATATTTCTGTTCCCAACATGATTTACGGAAAATTATTGCTAAGCCCTGTTGCTCATGCAAATATCATTTCTATTGATGCCTCGAAAGCAAAGGCTCTCCCTGGCGTAATAGTTGTCCTTACCGGAAAAGATGTCCCCGATTTAACTTATGGCACCTCTCCGCCACGATATGATGAAAATATTTTAGCAAAAGATAAAGTAAGATATGTAGGTGATGTTGTTGCCGCAGTTGCTGCCATTGATGAGGAAACATGTTACGAAGCAATAAAGCTAATTGATGTCAAATATGAAGAACTACCTGCTGTATTTGACCCCGAAGAAGCTATGAAAGATGGAGCTCCGAGATTGTTTGATGATAAGTACAAAAACAATATTAATACAAGAGTTGATCATCATTTTGGAGATATCGAAAAAGGATTTGCCGAAGCCGACTTTATCCGGGAAGAAAGATTTGTTGGAAATAGAATTTATCAAAACCCGATGGAACCTCATAGTGTTGTTGCCGAATGGGACCGGAACAACAAGGTAACTTTGCATACTTCCACTCAGGTTGTTCATTATGTGCATCATCAACTTTCAAGAATCCTGGGTTTGCCGCTTGGAAATATCAGGGTTATTATGACCAATTGCGGTGGTGGATTTGGGGCTAAAGCAGCAACAAATATTCTTGAAGTTTTATCAATATTTCTTGCTAAGGAAGCCGGAAGAGCTGTTAAAATGCGATTTACCCGCGAAGAAATGTATTTATACGGGCGCGGAAGACACAAGCAATTTATTGATATGAAAATAGGTGTGAAAAAAGATGGCACCATAACGGCAGTAAAGCAAAAAGCTGTTCTCGAAGGAGGAGCTTATTCCAGTTTTGGTATTGTGTCAACCTACTATGCCGGCTCAATGTTAGCCACATTATACAAATTTCCTAACTACAAATATGACGGCTACCGTGTAAACACAAATCTTCCGCCTTGCGGAGCAATGAGAGGACACGGTACACCACATCCCCGTTTTGCATTCGAATCACTTTTATCAATGCTTGCCGATGATATTGGAATGGACCATATCGAAATCAGAAAAATTAACGCCATGACTCCCGAGTACAGAACCTGCAATGATTTGGATATTCATTCATGTGAATTAAAGGCATGTCTCGATTTGGTTAAAAAGAAATCAGGATGGGACGAAAAGAAAGGGAAATTACCATTTGGTCGTGGTGTAGGTATTGGATGTGGAGGCTTTGTATCAGGTGCCGGTTACCCGATTTACAGGTCAAAATTTCCACATTCAAGTGCAACAATCAAAGTAATGGAAGATGGCTCAAAAGCGATTCTTTTGGTTGGTGATGCAGATATCGGACAAGGAAGTGATACCGTATTAGCGCAAGCTGCTGCTGAGGCAATGGGAATCACATTAGATCACATGAGCGTTGTGTCGGCAGATAGCGACCTTACTCCAATCGGATTCGGCGCTTATTCAAGTCGGGTTACATTAATGGGGGGAAATGCTTCTAAAATGGCAGGTGAAGAAGTTAAAAAGCAAGTGTTAGTTGTTGCTTCTGAAATATTAAATATTGATGTTGAGAAACTCAATGCTACAAACAATAAGATTTTTGAAATTGAAAATCCCGAAAATAATATAGACTGGTCAAAAGCAGCAGCAGCTTTTTTTTCACTAAAAGGGCCATTGTTAGGTAAAGGTCATTACTCACCTCCGGAAGGTCTTGGCGGTACATATAAGGGTGCAGCTGTTGGAACTTCGCCGGCATTTTCTTTTTCAGCATCAATCTGCGAGGTAGATGTGGATGTGGAAACCGGAAAAGTAAAAGTTGTTAACTTTTGGGATGCCCATGATTGTGGAACGGCAATTAACCCAATGGCAGTAGAAGGACAAGTAGAAGGAGCCGTTGTAATGGGTATGAGTGAAGTTTTATTAGAAAATCAAGTCTTTAATGACAAAGGGGTTATGCTGAATCCTGATTTACACAATTACTTAATTGCAACTTCTGCCGATATACCGGAAATTGATTCTTCATTGGTTGACAGTTATGAGCCCAACGGACCCTATGGTGCAAAAGAAGTTGGTGAAGGTGCCACATTACCTGTGCTTGGGGCAATAGCCAATGCGATTCAGGATGCAATCGGTGTTCGAATTAAAGAACTGCCGATAACCTCTGAAAAAATATTAAATGCCTTAAACGAAATAAAATAAAATATTTAATTCAAATGGGACATTTCTCTATAAATTTGCATAGTAAATAATTTGATATGGACAATAAATGTAAAATTGATATGGACTTACAAAAAAAATCTGCGATAGTTACTGGCGGAAGCCTTGGAATAGGAGCTGCTATCGCTTTAAAATTAGCAGAATGTGGAGCAAATGTTGCAATCAATTATCGTAAGCACAGTGCCGAAGCCG
The DNA here is from genome assembly GCA_013151565.1 of Chlorobiota bacterium. Lineage (GTDB taxonomy): Bacteria > Bacteroidota > Ignavibacteria > Ignavibacteriales > Melioribacteraceae > SZUA-22. The sequence continues at coordinate 1,528 of JAADIB010000032.1, read as the reverse complement.
ATAAAATAATTGAGCAAATAGAAGCTATGGGAAGAAAAGGATTGGCAGTTAAAGCCGATGTATCTAATCATAGTGATGCAAAAAAAATGGTTGAAAAAGTGATAAATGAGTTTGGAAGTATTGACATTTTGGTAAATAATGCCGGAATTAATTGGGATGGGGTCATTTGGAAAATGAAAGAAGAACAATGGGATACAGTTATCAATGTCAATCTTAAAGGTTATTTCAACTATATTAATGCCGTGGCAGGAATTTTTAGAGAACAAAAATCGGGTAGAATAATAAATGTAACCTCTATCAATGGGCTTCGTGGAAAATTTGGTCAAGCTAACTATTCTGCTTCCAAAGCAGGAATAATCGGTTTAACCAAAACAGTTGCCAAAGAATTAGGAAAATATCATATTACGTCAAATGCAGTAGCACCCGGGCTGATTGAAACAGATATGATGCGTAATGCTGACGAAGTAGTTAGAGAAAAAGCTATTACAGAAATTGTTCTCGGGAAAATGGGACAACCGGAAGATGTGGCAAATTTGGTTGCATTTCTCAGTTCGGACCTTGCCCGCCATATTACCGGTGAAGTTATTAAAGTTGATGGCGGTCAATATATTTAGAGCTTATTCTAAAATAATAAAACTACGATGAAAAACAGGAATAATGGAAAAGTGAAAGATGTTGAAAATCAAATTATTACGGCATTCCGGAAAAAGGAACAAAAATTTGTTTTATTTCAAATTTGTTGACAGACACTATTTAATGTAAATCTTAAAAATATCTTTATGAAATTAAATGACATAGTAGCAATTGCAGCTTGTAGAACGGCAATGGGACGTTTTGGAGGGACCCTGAAAAATATTGCTTCCTATGATTTAGGTGCTGTGGTAGTGAAGGAAGCATTAAAAAGAGCTTCCCTTTCAGGCGATCAAATAGACGATGTGATTCTTGGAAGTTGCCGGCAAGCCGGTAATGGACCAAATCCGGCCAGAACGGCTTCTGTCAGAGGTGGCGTTGCATCAACTACGCCCGTAATTACACTGAACATGGCTTGCCCTTCCGGAATGAGAACTGTTGCCTTTGCATCTCAATCAATCATGCTGGGGGAGGCCGAAATAGTCTTGACCGGTGGTTTCGACAGCATGAGCACAATTCCCTATCTTTTTAAAGGCGCCAGATGGGAGGGTTTTAAAATGGGAAATAAAGTTCTCGAAGACGGCTGGAGTGATAGTATCGACCCATTAATCGGACAAGGTATGGGAGAAACCGCAGAAAATCTTTATGACAAATACAAAATAACGAGAGAAGAACAGGACGAGTTTGCTGCAAATAGTCATCTCAAAGCTTCTCAGGCACAAAAAAACGGTTGGTTCGATGAGGAAATTACTCCTATTGAAATCCCGGCGACAAGAAAAAGTCCTGCATCTGTTTTTGATAAAGATGAAACGATAAGATATGATATTAGTACAGAAAAAATGGCAAAACTTCGACCTGCCTTTCGTAAAGATGGAACCGTTACTGCCGGTAATGCTTG
>JAADIB010000021.1:2371-5424 GCA_013151565.1 Chlorobiota bacterium | reverse complement strand
CAAAAAGAGATCCCGAATCGAGTTCGGGATGACTTTTTTCGAGCTTTGAGACAGCCTCACCACTCAGTGACGAAGTAAGTTTTTTTTGTTTCTAAAACGTCACCGTGTGGACGGTGACGTCAGAATGAATTCTGTAGGAATTTGATTATTGTAGAAATAATAAAATGTAAAACGAATTAAACCTTGTAGAGGTTTTATTATATGTGGTATAATTAAATCCCGATGGGATTTATTCTATTCTTTTTTTGTCTTTTCTATAATAATGCAATCCCTACGAGATTGCGATTTGGAAACGAAAATTTTCCGAAAATTTTCGTTCCCTACAACTCTATGGGCGACATGCCTTAAAAACGCAGACATAAAGTCTGCGCTTACATTTTTTTGAAAATCTTTCCAATGTGGTTAAGGTTATTGACCGGTTAATTTGCAATATCGTTACGGTACAACCGTGATGACTTAACAGATAGGAGTAGGTTGAGAAACACAAAAGTACAAGTCATGACTTGTCCCTATATCTCATTCCCCATGAGGATTCAACCAAATGCAATAAAGAACAAATCAAAGTAGGGGAGATCATAAATAAAAAAAGCCGTCAAACAAGAACTTGACGGCTTAGGTTGTTTAATGATATAATTGGTGATAACTCATAACTAGGGATTGATTATAATTATATCATTATAATCTTCCAGACTCAAAACTTGAGGAACATATTCAACACCGCGTACTTTCAAATTCCATACAAAAGCTTTTAGGTGATGAGTTGAACCTCTTCTAAGATTTGTATAAACAGTAAGAATATCATCGTTTTCTTCGATCTCTGCAATGTGAGTATCGAGATCTGTAATGTCCGTTTCTTCTATTAATGCGCCGGCTTTCAGGGCTTCTATTTCGCTCACAGAACCTTTTTCTACTAGATCGTCGTATAGATTTTGAATATCTCCATTTATAAAAACACCGATTGGGTTATCGCCTACGGGGTCTGCAAGTTCGTATTTATCAAGTAAAACTTTTACCGCAGCCATGTGAGCGGATTCGCTTTTAGGGATAAATTTGAATACTGGTAAAGGATATTTTTCATACATTGTCAAATAAACATCGCGAGCCATTTTTTCTTCTTCGCGCATGAAAAATAATCCTTCAGTTTCAGCATCATTAAGTTCGCCATAATAAGTCGAATCACAGTAGGGCCAGCTATTCGTAATAACTCTAGCTTCAGGATCTACTTTATATTGGATTCCGTCTTCTGAAGCAGTAGCTGATGACGGGTCGCTGGACGAATCGCATGCCGCAAAAACCAGAGAAAGTGATAATACTCCTATCCAAATAAGACCGGATTTTTTTATTGTTTTCATTTTAACTCCTATAAATATGTTGTTGGTGATTATTTTGTTACAGCAGTTATTCTATTATTGTGCCAAAATGAAAAATTCGTTTTTAGTGTAAAATAAATATATTTGAGTGATCAAGTCGTCCAGTTAGACGATGAAGAACAAATTTGGTCGAATTAAATTCGTATATTAATTCGTGAGGTATCTAATCGTTACTCGTAAAAAAATTTGTGTTTGAAATTCTATATCATTGCGAATCTCAAATTTTTTTTGTTGGGTGAAGTTCTGCGAGAGTCCTTTGGGATAATCTTTCAAAATATGAGAGATTGTCATGATGAAAAGAATCGAGGTTCGAGATGACCGATTATAGGTTATGAAAAGCCTTCTATTAAAAGAACTTGAACGATAATGTTAAATACTCAAAACAAACTTCAAAAAAGTATCAAGTATTTAATTAAGTTTGTTAAAGATCAAATCTATAACCAACATTAAATTCCATATTATCAGCACGGGAAAAATCGTAAAATCTTAAGTTAAGACCGGCAGAAAAATTATTAAATATATAATATTTAGCGCCAAGTCTTTGGTATAACTTTTTATAATCGCCCGGAGTTTCTCCTATAACATAATATCCTACACCAACAATTCCTTCAAGTTTATGAATTACTAAAGTGTATTGTCCAAAAACTCCCCAGCGAATTTTATCAGATGTTGAAGAATCAATTTTTTTCTTTTCACCATTCACATATTCGTACTGAACGCCTAACGAAGGATCGTATTCAACATCAGTTCCAATTCCTATTTTACTTTTGTACGAAATTTGTTTATTAAAAGTTACAATTAGAGCAAACACATCAAATGATTCTCTCTTCAAGCTATCATATTTAATTGTGTTATCAGGAGGATTTATAACATTATATACATCACTTTTACTTCCGTATGTAAGAGATGTTGTAAGTTCGTACTTGGATTTGAACTCTGGTAAAATTTTCTTTTCCAATTTTGGACGAACTTTTTGGAAATTATAAGATAAATTAATTCGCGGTGCAAATAAGTTTATTCCTGCATTTGGTTGTTGTGACGAACCATTGGAAAAGTGTGAAAATGAAATTTGTCCGCTAATATCAAACCTCTGCGAAATTTGATAAGTATATTTTAAACCAACATCTATATATACAGACCTTCCGGCGCCGATAACAAGGTTATATGGATTTGATTCCGGGTCAAAAGGTTCCCAGTCGTATGCAATTCCAAAACCAAACTCGGCGCTTAATGCTGAGTTTTTGAAACGCTTAAAGGGCCAGTCAAAAAATCCGTAAATCGCAGAAGGAGTGCCTATCTCGGAAACATTGAAAAAATTGGCAGCGTAAATACCAACTCCGTAAGTAGGAAAGTTAAAAGCCTGATGCCAGTCCGCCTCTCCTGTTGTCTGCCAGCCAAATTCTAATCTAGCAGATTGGAAGTAATCAATTGGAACTCCGGTTGCATTTTCCCCTTGTAAAAATTCAGATGTTTGAAGCACAGTTCCGGCTTGATAACCAAATCTGAGAAAAGTATATGTTTTACTACTTGTATTTTGGGCTTCCTGTGCTATAAGTAATGTACTTACAAAAAAAAGAATTAGTATATTCCTAATAGCAGAAAACTTCAAATTTAATATTGTCAGCATATTTTTCCTTTTTATATTAATATGATTATCTGTTTAACTCCGAAAAGAATAAACTG
>JAADIB010000021.1:0-2294 GCA_013151565.1 Chlorobiota bacterium | reverse complement strand
TAAATTATGATCTTAAAAAATCATAGTTATCATAATGATCTGTGTTCCAATAAAAATATATGAATATAGTACTAGCTTCGGAGTTAACTGGGTAATCATATATATTAATTCAATTATTAAAAATAGAGAATCTTTAATTGAATTAATTAGCAAATTCAATTTTAATTTTACTAAACTTGAGCGCTAAAATATATAAATAAGCTGAGCGATTTGTGATTTATGCAAATTATGCCTTTTTATGTGAACATGAAGCAGCAAGTTGCTACAGTTCAAAGAAAATATATCATATAGAATTGACATAATCTATTGTAATTGTTATATTTATTGCTCGAAATTTTTAAGCTTTGGAGGATTAGATGTTTGCAGTTGTTGATATAGCAGGACAACAGTTCAACGTTGAAGAAAATACGAAATATTATGTGCCAAGATTAAGTAACGAAGTGGATTCAAAAGTAACATTTGATTCTATCCTTTTGTTCAGTGACGGTAAAAAAACTAAAATCGGCGATCCTACTGTAAAAGGTATGAAAGTAACGGCAAAAGTTTTGGAACATGTTAAAGATGATAAAGTAATTGTGTTCAAAAAGAAGAGAAGAAAAAGTTACAGAATCAAAAATGGTCACAGACAACAATTAACAAGAATTGAAGTAACAAAAATAAGTGCGGCTAAAGCTCCTACTAAAGCAAAAGTTGAAAAAGCAGAAAAAGTAGAAGCGGAAAAAGTCGAGGAGAGTAAATAATGGCTCATAAAAAAGGTCAAGGTTCGTCAAGGAATGGTCGTGATAGTAACCCGCAGTACTTAGGTGTTAAACGATTTGGTGGAGAACAAGTTTCTGCCGGTTCAATTATAGTTAGGCAAAGAGGAACTAAATTTCATCCTGGCAACAATGTTATGAAGGGTGGAGATGATACTCTTTTTGCCGCAGTTGACGGCGTTGTTAAATTTGAACGAAAAAGAGGCGACAGAAGATTTGTAAGCGTTCACGAAGTAGCTTAGTTTTCTGTTAAATGTTTTTAACAAACCCCTTCATATACGAAGGGGTTTGTTGTTTTAGAGGGAACTAAATATTAATTGATTCTAAATCCTATCAATCCAGTTTTTCCATTTATCCAAAGCAATTTTGTTCTCTTCTTTACTCTTCGATGAATCGTATCCAAAGTCATTGTTGCTGATCACTTTCATTTTCTCTATTGCTTCTTCTTTTACAAACGGCAGAGCATCATCTGAAATGATCTTGTAGAATAAATTAAAGCCCAATTTTTTATCCAAATTGACAGTATGCTCTGCAATTTTGAGTTTGATATAATCGTCATCATTATCGCTGAATAGTTTTTTAAACTGCTTAGCATCTGAAATGGAGTTCAAATATTCCTCTAATTGGCTATCACTTAAATCTGATAAGGACTTGGATCGATCAGGAGTCTCAATACTTCCTACTAATGCAGCTTCTTCATGATGATGTGCTTCGCTTGACTTAAAAAACTGTCCCATCAGGTAAAGACCAAAAATTACAACAAGTGTTGTCCCGATTCCCAGAGCTATTTTCATCATTGCATTCTTTCTGGATTCAGCTCTTATTAAATACATAACAATTGCGATAACTATCAGCATCACACCGTAAAAGGCAACAACCGTTGGTCCGCTCGGAAGATCAACTCTGTAGGAGATGTATAAGCCGATCACACTTACAAAAACACCAAGTGACCATCCGATGACTAACTGTTTCCAAAGCACATCGGTTATAAGCATTGACGCAACGGCAGGAACAACGAGAAAAACGAATACCAGAAGTACTCCAGCCGTTCCTACAGAATGAGTGATGACTATACCGAACGTAACATAAAACAGGAAATCCCAGAAGCGTACAGAGATACCTTGTTCATACGCTTTCTCAGGATGTTCCGAGATCTCAGAATGAATTTATCCCTATAAATAAAATGGAAAACACCAATTACCGAATAAACGATAGCAGCTTTAGCTATTGTTGTCCATTTAACCCAGAGAATGCTTCCGGTTAATATCTCTTTAATATGCTCAGCGCCGTGCGGAGCTTTATCAATTACCAGTATGGCAATAGAAGCGGCAATTGCGTAGGTTAAACCTATTATTGCTTCTTGAGGAATTTTTTCGTGACGGTAGCGTGATATGGAAAAAACTGCTGCACCAATAAATGCAAACGACAATGAAAACCAGTAAGCGCCGGTTGTTCCGGGTATTACACCGAATAAAAATCCAACTGTTGTCCCAAGCGCTGCTATTTGAGCTAAAGCCAGATCAACAAAGATCACTTTTC